>QQUD01000789.1 GCA_008501785.1 Chloroflexota bacterium | reverse complement strand
TTTTCTCGCCACCGCTTACTACACTCCACACTCCCAAATACGCTGCCGCATCTTGAGTTGGGATGACAACGAAACAATGTATGCCGATTTTTGGCGGGGGAAAATGGAGCAGGCAATAAACGGCCGTTCCGCGCTCAACCTCACCCCACAAACCTCCGCTTACCGCCTCATTTTTTGTGAAGCCGATCTGTTACCTGGACTCGTCGTTGACAAATACGGCGATTATCTGGTCATGCAGTGTTTGACAATGGGCATCGACCGCCGCAAAACAATGTTGGCCGAACTCCTGGCCGACTTGTGCCAACCAACCAGCATTTTAGAACGTTCCGACGCAGATGTACGCAAAAAGGAAGGTCTCAAACAAACCACCGGTTTGCTTTGGGGCGAGGCACCACCCGCCGAACTAACCATTCAAGAAAACAACATTCAGTTTGCCGTCAATCTCATGGGGGGACACAAAACGGGCTTTTATCTGGACCAGCGCGACAACCGAACGGCCGTTTGTCACCCGAACCACGTGCAAGACAAAGGCGTCCTGAACGTGTTTGCCTACACAGGAGGCTTTGGCCTATACGCCATCGCCAACGGAGCAAAACAGGTAACGCACATCGACAGTTCGATTGAGGCGTTGGAAATGGCTGAGAAAAATGTGGGGTTGAATGGGTGGAAACGGCCGTCTGACGAATACCTCGCCGGTGACGCCTTCGCAATCCTGCGCCACTATCGCGACGAAGGCATCCAATTCGACACCATCATCCTCGACCCACCCAAATTTGCGCACGCCCGCCGCGACATCGACAAAGCCACCCGCGGCTACAAAGACCTCAACTGGCTGGCACTGCGCCTGCTGCAACCCGGTGGCACACTCGCAACCTTCTCCTGTTCCGGTCTGATCAGCGCCGACCTCTTCCAAAAAGTTGTCTTTGGCGCGGCCATCGATGCCAACCGTCACGTCCAAATCATGCAACAGCTTGGGCAAGCTCCAGACCACCCCATCGCACTCACCTTCCCCGAGTCCGCCTATCTCAAAGGGTTGCTTTGCCGCGTCTGGTAAACTTTATTGCTCATTGTGATTTGGTTTGATTCAGCCCCCCTACACCCCAACAATCCGTTATGCCACCCCACTTTTTCAGGAAAATGGGTACAACAGCTATTGAAGGGTTGCGCCCAGAAGCCCTCGATGACCTGGGGCTTGTCTCCACCATTCGCCTCGTGGCTGAAGAAGCGAAACAATGACACCCACCACCTGGAAGTACGCGATTGGGGAAATGGATTCGACTTGACCACCCAAACCAACCCGATGTCGTTTTGCTCGACATCCACGTTTTCCTATATCCCTCAGCAAAATTAAATTTACAATCAACAAGTTTAAGGTGCAGCAGCAGGAACCAAGAACGAGCCAGCCGCCCAGCCTTCGGTGCCATCGTCTAACTGCACCTGCCACCAAAGAAACTCCCCTGCCTCTTCGGGACCACCAATAATCAGCAAAATCGTTCCTTCATCTGCCACAAGCAAAGACACATTGCTGGTGCTGGGGCCACCGCGCACCGTCACACCAAAGTCGTCTGTATTGGCAACTTGAGCATAAAAGCCGACTGTAAGTTCATCGGGGGCGAGTGCCACATCTGGTGTGGGAATTGGCGTAAACGTGGGAATCGCTGTAGGCGTTGCCAACGCGGGGGTTGCAGAGGGGGCTGTGCTGGGTGGGGCGGTTAATATGATGATGGTTGGTTCAACGGCCGTTACCGGCAGCGGCGGCTTCGATAAAAATGCATTCACCAGTGCAACCGCTATTACAATGCCAACAATTGAAACAACAACCCCCATCCCCAAATATCGCCAGGGAACAGGTGGCTGATTTTCATCATTTCGCCGCGTTCGTTTTTCGTTCGTTTTTCTCGGATCAGATGGTATTTGATATTTTGCCATGATTAAAAGGGGACTGGAGACTGGGGGATTGACAATCACTCAATCTCCAACCTCCAATCTCCAGTCTCTATCCTCTATCTCGCTTCTAAAATCAATAAAGTCAAATCGTCAAAGGGAGCCGCATGTTTTTGAAAAGCGACAACATTCTGCACAATATGCTCAACAAGTTCAGGGGCAGTAAGTCTGACACCTTTTTGAACGGCCGTTTCCAACCGCCTCCCCCCATACCTTTCATCATTTGGATTGACTGCATCAACAACGCCATCGCTAAACATGACCAGTCTGTCGCCAGTTTGAAGCTGGATTTCGTATTCTTTAAGTATCAGGCCTTGCATCATGCCTAGGAAACGGCCGTCACCCATCAACGGCATGATTGGCACATCAGGTCGGGCATGAAGTGGGCGATCTTGCGCAGCCCGCACATAAGTTAATTTGCCGGTTGGCCTATGCAACACCCCGTAAAATGCCGTCAAAAACGTATCATCTGTGGTAGCTACATCGAGCATGCCCTGGTGAACGGCCGTTGCCACGACAGCCGGAGACAAAGAACGCTTCCCTTCCTGCAAAAACAACGTGCGCGTCACTGCCATAAACAACGCTGCATGAAAACCCTTGTCCGCAACGTCAGCAATGAGCACCCCGACATGCTCATCATCCAATATCATCACATCGTAAAAATCACCACCAACCTGCCGTGCAGGCTGCAAATACGCTGCAAAACGATAATCATCAAATTGGGGGAGTACTCCCGGCAAAAGGCTATTTTGCACATTTGCTGCCAACTCTAATTCTCGTTCAAGCCGCTCTTTTTCAATAATTTTTTCTTGAGCTGCTTTTAAATCGATGTATGCTTTTTCCAATGCTTCATTTTTGCCACGCAATTCTTCAATATTCATCTTGTCAATCTGGCGCGCATTAGACAAAATTCGCTGCAAAATCGAATAAGCTAGCACTGGGCTGGCTTCCACGAACTGATCAAACAGCTCCTCAGTCAACTCTAACACGGTCGTTGGCGTAAGCGTGATGCAATTGGCAACACGAGGTGCATCATCAATTAAACCCATCTCCCCAAAGTACCCATTGGGACCAATCATCCCCAACAGTCGTTCATGGCCATCTTCCATCACTTGCGAAATGGCAACCTGCCCTTTCACAACCAGGTAAAATGTGTGCTCAACTTCACCCTGATGACAAAGGGTTGTTTTGGGTGGATATTCGCGACGTTCAGCAACAGCTCGAATCGCATCTAACGTCTCTTTTTCCAAGCCGACAAACGTGTTTCTAATCACACTTGTTGTGCCAAGTCCGCTCATGCTACCCTCGTTTTTTCGTTTAAATAGTTTAAAAACTTCTCAACAGGCCACGTATTGACTACATCTGCGGCCGTTGCCCACCCACGCTGGGCAGTAGCAACGCCGTAATGCAAAAATCGAAAATGATTGACATGATGGGCATCTGTGTTGATAGCAATTTTGGCACCGAGTTCAACAGCGCGACGCACATGCGTGTCCCGCAAATCTAGGCGACGCGGATTGGCGTTTATTTCGAGGATGGTGTTGGTGGAAACGGCCGTTTGCAATACCATATCCATATCTAAATCAGCCCCTGCTCGGTCTGGCAGCAATCTTCCGGTTGGATGCGCAATCATATCCACATGCTGATTGTGGAGCGCATTCAGCAGGCGATTTGTCACCTGCTCACGCGATTGACTAAGGCTGACATGCAGGCTGGCAATCACAAAATCCAACGCCTCCAATACATAATCTTCGTAATCAAGCGAACCATCTGCCTTAATTTCCATTTCTACACCATGCAGCACTCTAAAATCAGCTCCCATCGCTTCATCAGCTTCGCGCACTTCCAGCGACTGCTGCCACAATCGTTCTTCATCAAGCCCGTTGGCAATTCCCAGACTCACCGAATGATCGGTAATCACAATATACTGCAATCCTCTCGCCTGTGCTGCTTGTGCCATTTCTAAAATCGACATTTTGCCATCAGACCAGGTGGAATGCATGTGCAAATCAGAAATAATATCATCAATCTGAATCAAGGCTGGCAATTGATTGGCTTGCGCGGCTTCAATTTCACCTCGATCTTCACGCAAAATGGGCGGGATATATGGCATGTCGAGGGTGCGATACACCTCGGCTTCATCAGCACATAAAATCTCTGGACTGCCATCTTCAGGTGTAAAAGCATGTTCATTCAGGCTCAACCCTTTTTTCAAGGCCAGTTCGCGCAGCCGCACATTATGATTTTTGCTACCGGTAAAGTAAGACAGCAGCGTGCCCCAACGCTCGGCAGGCAGCACCCGCAAATCAACACCTAAACCATTGAGCAGCGTCACTCGTGATTTCGTTGGGCCACGTCCCACAACAGCCTCTACATTATCCATTGTGCAAAATCGCTCCATCACTGGTTCAGCATCGTCAGCCGCCACCATCAAATCAACATCCCCAATGGTTTCACGCATTCGGCGCAGAGAACCGGCAACGGCCGTTTTCGTCACACCCTCTACATTTTCCAATTCAGCCAAAATTTGTTGAGCAATTGGCCATGCTTCACCTAACAATGTCCGTTCATCACCATGACGGGCCAACGCTTCGATGGCGGCAATCAGTTTTGCTTCGGATTTGGCACCCATACGCGGCAGCTCACGCAACTTACCGGCACGAGCAACGGCCGTTAACTCCTCAATCGTCTTCACACCCAGCGTTTCAAAAATCTGCTTCACTCGCTTGGGGCCTAATCCCTCGACACGCAGCATATCTACCAAAGATGGTGGAATTTCTTGACTAAGCTTTTCATAAAACGCTAGCTGCCCAGTCGTCAGCATCTCTTCGATCTTCTCGGCCAATGTTTTTCCGATGCCTGGAATATCTGTTAACGCCGCTTCTTCATAAACTTGATTAATATCCCGGCCCAATGCTTGAATGTTTTCCGCCGCTCGTCGATACGCCAAAATACGATGAATTTTATCACCACGAATCGCCAGCATATCTGCAACCCGAGAGAACATATTGATAACTTCACGATTATTCATAATTCCACTTCATCTCTCTGTCTCTATCTCTGTTTGTACCCAGTCCAATTATACCCAAATCATGGATTACACGAATAAAGGAATGACATGACACCGAAATGACACTAAAAATTCGCACTATGTCAATAATTTGTCAACACTTTAAAGCCATGCTACCATTTAGACCCTCACCTAATTCACCACTGAAGCAAGCTTCATTATTTTGAAGCAAGCATTGATGCATGTTTTGTTCACCCACATATCTCTTTAGGAGGAGATGATGAAAAGTATTCAAAAGCTTTCCCTTTTAATCAGCCTATTTTTCCTGTTTGGTCTGGTGCTAGTCGCTTGCACCAGCGGGGAAACTGAGCCACCTGCCGAAGAACCAGCAGCTGAAGAACCGGCAGCTGAAGAACCGGCAGCTGAAGAAGCTATGGAAGAAGAAGTCATGGAAGAAGAAGTCATGGAAGAGTTTGCTCCCATGTCTGTTGCAGCCGACAATTGTGATTATGGTGGCAAGATTCTTTCCATTATAGCTTTGGATGAATTAACAGTTGAGTTTAATCTTTGTAAACCAGACCCAGCTTTTCTGGCGAAGGTAGCTTTCACCCCATTTGGCATTCAGCCATCTGAGCATATTGAAGCAACTGGTGGTGGTGGCGAAATTTTAGACAATCCGATTGGTACCGGACCTTACTTTGTAGAAGAATGGGCTCGTGGGGACTCTGTTATCTACAAACGATTTGAAGATTATTGGGGCGAACCGGCAATTGCAGAAACGGCCGTTCTCCGTTGGAGTACTGAAGGTGCCGCTCGCTTGCTTGAACTACAAGCAGGCACAGTCCATATGATCACAAATATCAGCCCAGATGACTTCGAAGCCGTTGAAGGTGATCCCAATTTACAGTTGCTGCCCAGCGCGAATCCAAACGTACTTTATCTGGCAATGACCAACACGTTCGAACCATTTGGCGACCCATTGGTGCGTAAAGCCGTTGCTATGGGTATTGATCGTCAGCGGATTGTGGAAAACTTCTACCCAGCAGGATCAGAAGTTGCTTCTCACTTTACCCCCTGTTCCATCCCTAATGGCTGTGCAGGTGAAGAATGGTATGAATTTGATCCAGAAGGTGCCAAAGCTCTGTTAGCAGAAGCTGGTTTCCCAGATGGATTTGAAACTTCGATCTTCTACCGTGATGTATTCCGTGGCTATTTGCCAGAACCCGGTGCTGTTGCTGTAGAATTCCAGACGCAATTACGCGACAATCTTGGTATTGAAGCAGAAGTTGTGGTGATGGAATCTGGCGCGTTTATTGATGAATCAACAAACGGCCGTTTAGATGGTTTCTATCTGCTCGGTTGGGGTGCTGACTACCCTCATGTGACAAATTTCTTGGACTTCCATTTTAGTGAAGAGAACCCGCAATTTGGGGATCCGCATCCAGAAGTCTTCGACGTGTTGAAAGAAGCATCCACGATTGCTTCGGTTGATGAAGCTGCACCATTGTATGAACAAGCCAACAACGCACTTAAAGAGTTGGTGCCTATGGTTCCAATCGCTCACGGTGCTTCGGCAGATGCAGCATTGGCAACGCTTGGAAATGCTTATGTACCGCCATTTGGCGCAACACAGTTTGCGCTACTCGATCCGGGTGCAGACACAGTCGTCTTTATGCAAAATGCCGAACCCATCAGCCTCTACTGCACAGATGAAACAGATGGTGAGTCATTACGGCCATGTCGCCAGGTTGTTGAGACCTTGTTAGCGTATGAACTAGACTCTGGTGCAACAAGACCTGCTCTGGCAACCGAATGTGTCGGTAACGAAGATTCAACCGTTTGGACCTGTAGTCTGCGTGAAGGCGTTGTTTTCCATGATGGATCACACTTCGACGCAAACGACGTCATCGCTTCCTGGGCCGCAGGTATTGATGCAGCGAATCCAAACCACACTGGTAACACGGGTGCCTTCGAGTATTACTCATACTTGTGGGACGGCCTCATGAACCAACCTGCAGAAGAATAGGCGTTGTTTTTAAGTCGTGAACCGATTTAATCAACATTGACCCAAATAAATACGGGACGGCTGTGAAAACAGCCGTCCCGTATGCATATATTCTCCGTAGAGAAGCTCTATGATTCAATATACAATTCGTCGCATTTTTTTGGCAATACCTGTTCTGTTTTCTATCTTAGTTGTTGTATTTGGGCTTGCTCGTGCCATACCTGGCGATCCATGCAAATCGATTCTTGGAGAAAAGGCAAGCGCCGAAACATGTGCACGCTTTGCTCAAGAATACGGCCTTGATAAACCAATTCCTGTTCAATTTGGAATTTATATGGGTGATGTATTACGTGGGGATCTAGGCGAATCCATTCGTTTCGGCCGACCTATCACCCAAATTTTGGCCGAACGCCTCCCCATGACTGTCGAGCTTGGTGTAACTGCAATGATTCTGGCATTGCTTGTCGGTGTCCCGGCAGGCATCTTATCTGCCGTCAAGCGAAATTCAATTGTTGATGTCATAACAATGTTTGGCGCAAACCTTGGGGTTTCCATGCCCGTCTTTTTCTTGGGGCTTCTGCTAATTTATTTTTTTGCGGTTGTCCTGAAAGATACCCCGTTCGCCCTTCCACCATCGGGCCGACTATCTCCAGGCCTCTCACCCAAACCATTTTATGAAATTTGGGAATGGGAAGCAGTAGAGGGAAGTGGCCGATTTCTTGTGCTTGAATTTTTTTCCAACCTCTATATCTTGAATTCAATTCTCACTAGAAATTGGGAAACCTTATGGGATACCCTTATCCATTTAATATTACCCGGTCTGGCATTGAGCACGATTCCCATGTCTATTATTGCCCGCATGACCCGGTCAAGCATGTTGGAAGTTTTAGGACTAGATTATATTCGTACGGCCCGAGCCAAGGGGCTGCGAGAAAGACGAGTTATTGGTAGGCATGCGCTCAGGAATGCATTGCTGCCGGTTGTGACCATAGCAGGTTTGCAATTGGCGGGTATTCTTGGAGGAGCCGTTCTAACAGAGTCTATCTTTTCATTGCCCGGAGTGGGCTTAAGCGTTTTTGAGGCGATTACTGCACGTGATTTTCCGGTTATCCAAGGATTTGTGGTAGTAATTGCTTTCATTTATGTATTCTTTAATCTGTTAGTTGACCTTTCTTACGCATTTTTAGATCCACGAATTAGATTAGATTAAAGGAATCATTATGGCCATTGTAGCTCAAATTCCTGACGACAATATTGCCGATATTCAAGATTACAAATCCAATAGTTTATGGAGACTGACCTTACGCCGCATTTTTCGCCAACGTTCGGCGATTTTTGGGTTAAGCATTTTAATAGTTCTGATTTTCGTAGCTATTTTTGCTCCGGTAATTGCCCCACATGATCCATTTGAAGATTTTATTGGAGAAGAAAATGTCAAACGGAGAGATTCACCATGCATTTATGCATTGGGATGCGATGAAAGTCTTCCGCAGTTCATTTTGGGGCTTGATGGCAACGCTCGCGACGTGCTGAGCCGGATGCTTTATGGAACCCGCGTCTCTTTGCGAATCGGGTTCACGGTTATTACCGTCGCCATTAGTTCCGGAACTATTTTAGGAGCAATTGCCGGTTTTATTGGTGGCTGGGTTGATAATCTTATTATGCGGATAATGGACATTATCCTGGCCTTTCCCTTTTTCCTGTTAGCCATTGCCCTGGTATTTGTGTTAGGTCCAAGTCTAACCAATGCGATGTTAGCCATTGCTATCGTCAGTATGCCTTCCTATGCTCGTGTTATTCGAGCAACAGTATTATCTGTACGAGAAACTGATTATGTAGAAGCATCAAGAGCCTTAGGTGCCAGTAATAGCCAAATTTTATTTAGTCGTATTTTGCCCAATGCCCTACCCCCCCTTATCGTATTAGGGTCTCTTGGCATTGCGACTGCAATTTTAGATACAGCCGCGTTATCTTTCCTAGGCTTAGGTGCGCAACCACCAACACCTGAATGGGGAACAATGCTCGGTACAGAACGTAACCAGATTTTTAGTGCTCCTCATCTCGTATTTGTACCTGGAATTGCTATTTCGATTACCGTTTTAGCATTCAATCTATTAGGTGATGGCTTACGAGATGCCTTGGACCCACGTTTAGTAAATGCAGGGAGTGACAGCTAACAATCACTCATTCCCCATAAATTCTCCTCGAAAAAAAACAAGAGAATTGTTGTAACTAGGCAGCAATTCTCTTCCTTATTAACACGAATATGTTGAAAAAGCACTAATAACTGAACATAATTACTCTTGACTTGATCTTACGTCAAGTTATAATGATAGTATTATGTCTTCTTATCTCAAGGCACTTGCATTGCCTGAGTGGCTAAAAGCCTGGATACAGTATCATTTACTGCCATACCTTGGTTTAAAGCCACAGGTAATTGTCTTGGGTATTTTACAAGGCATTTTTGATATCCTGTTGTTGGTGCTCTTTGGATTTGGGGCATTAACTGGTTGTAGTGTGTTTATGAATAGTCAATACACTGTAACCCAAGATATTCAATCAACAGTTCTGCATTGGGCATTTACTTCTGATCAGATTGCTCGTCAAACAGACATACCAAGGGAAGTTCCATTGGTGCTTTGGTATAAAGAGAACAGCATGAAAGCAGAAAATCCTGAAAATTGTACAGGAATCATTGGAGCGTATGATTTGGTACGTTCTGGTGAACATCCATGTTTTACACCAGGACCCATTACAGATGGTGAAGTTCTCGAACAATTGGCAATTTCAGCCGTTGAATTTAAAAAACGATGTCCCGAAGTAACCTATTTCACTCAAGACCCGGACACGATAAAACGCTGTTATTTTGCATACAATGCAGGGATGGGTGCAGCATCAAGGCTGGACCCAAATGAATCAGCCTATGTTATGAATGGTTTTGATGAAGCACACCAAAACATGATTTATTCGGATATTGAATTAGGGACGGTGCAGGTGACAGCGCTGGGTGCATGGCCATCGCATTTGGCGTTTCAGAGCCTTATTATTTCACAGGTAGATCATATTGATACAGAACAGGAAACACGGCCGTTTTCCTTCGCTCTACTTGATTTAAGCACCCGTGTTTATGACACCAGCAACAATCTGATTGCGAATTGGTTTAACCGGGCTTACGATACTGGCTCAGAAATGGATTTCCCTGATGAACGAACGCTTTCAGGACTTACCTGTATCGGAGATGCACATAAATTTGGGCGACGCACATTAAGACCCAGTCTCAATCCAGTAACAGAATCACCCATTTTGACACAAGATGTACATGGGTGCAGTTATAGTCTTCCAGGGCTAGATATTTCTAGCGATAATAGAAAGGCCGTTTTACAAGCCCCCATGCCCGGCGAAGTAACAACCTATACGGACCGTTGGTATAACAGTACAATTCGCATTGAAAATAATGAATGGATCGTCTGGTTACTACACCCACGATCCTATTTTGTAGAAGATGGTGAAAAAGTAAAACGAGGCCAAATAGTCGGTGTTATGGGAGCTGTTGGTTACGCAACAGGTCCGCACGTTCACTACACTATCTACGATAAAGAAAACGAATCATTTGTGGATCCAGGCAAATTTATGCCATAACAAAAAGCATTAATACCCATTGACATCCAGGAAGTAAAAAGGAGTCGAATAATGAATTTAACTGAACTATTAAGCTTTATCCCCCTGATTATTGGAGGCTTTTTAGCCTACCATCTCATCTTTAAACAAAACCTACCGGGCAAAAACCTTGCTCAAATCATCACCTATTTTATTGGTGTAGTCATCGTTCTCCTAGCACTGGGATGGCTGATGTTGAGCTTTTTGCCTGGATGGGTGCAAAATCTAATCAATGCAGGTACCGATCCAGCTAGTAATTGGACTGAAGTAATCGACGACAGCGAAACTATTTTTGATGATGCATTTGGCTCTGATTCAGCTGCGGCACAACCAACTGCACAGCCGACAGTCGTTCAAGTCTTAGTTCCTGTAACAGTCGCTCCTAACACAGTCCCATTGGATGGCGGCACCAACCTGGAAAGCCTCTCTGGTCCAACATCTTATACAGTTGTCGCTGGAGACACATTGCATAGTATTGCCAGACGTTTTGGTGTAAATGTGAATGATTTGCGCGTGGCAAATGGCATTCCACAATCATCTGCTCTAATTCAAGTGGGACAGCAGCTCACAATTCCTGCCCCAGGTCAATAAAGTAAAAGTTTATTAGGAAACGGGGCACAAAATGAGCGGAAACGATCACTCACACGATATAAGTGGAACAAGACGATTAATGCAACGAATTTGGCAGCAGCTGCCAGAACGATTACGCCTGAATCTCAATGATACCTTCCAACCTGAAAATATTTATGATCGGATGATTCCTGGGGAAGAGGAACAACTAAAAATTCAGATGGCCTGGTATCGCGATATTTTGGGACATCTTATGTTACATCATTTTCGCATTGTGCTGTTGATAACGATTCTTGCTGCTCTCATTATCGTGGCCGTTTCTTTTGTAGTCAATTTCCATATCGTTTATGCTTTAGTTCCATTTGGATTACTGTTGGCGCTTTACTTCCTTGGTGGTCTCGAACGATTCGAATATTTGCAATATCGTTTGTTAAAAACAAATGCACGTTTAATTATTTCGATACCGCAACATGGAGCCTGGCCACTGGTGGATAATATTGAAATAAAAGGCGCGCCCAGCATCCTAGATACGAACTGGTCGCCGAATCCTATATGGCGCATTTTTCAATTTTTCACAGGGGCCAGAGATTTGTATATTAGCATGTCTGGTTTGCAATTTGCTGAAGGAAGAGCAAAGGTAAAAGATGCACTGATCATTCCAGACATTATGCCTGAAGATGTATTTGAGTTGAAGAAGCTGGTTTTTATTCCAAAATAAGTCTAGTCGTAATTTATTTGATAAAAATGAAGACGGCCGTTTTCGAAAACGGCCGTCTTTTTATTTTAAATGAAATGTTACCATCTGAATAAGAATTATGAGGCAGTCAGAATCGCTTGTTTCTGTAATTCAGTAAGCATCTTAATTCCATCCGCTGCCAAATCTACAAGTTGATTTAATTGAATTCTTCCAATCGGTTCCTTTTCAGCCGTTCCTTGCACTTCAATAAGCCTGTCATCCCCTGTCATCACAACATTGAGATCAACTTCGGCTGCCACATCTTCAACATACGGCAAATCTAACAAACCATTACCATCAACAACACCCACACTTATTGCCGCAATTTGATGTTTAAACACAGCCTCAGTAATCATCTCGGCTTTGATTAAAGGCTGCAAGGCAAGCTGCACTGCCACCCAACTACCCGTAATTGCTGCCGTGCGCGTGCCGCCGTCAGCTTGCAATACGTCACAATCAATTGTCAAGGTCCGCTCTCCAAGTTCATGCAAATCTAAAGCCATCCGTAAACTGCGTCCAATCAGGCGTGAAATCTCTTGAGTACGCCCTTTTGGCCAACGCTGTTCGCGCCGCGTGCGATGCTGGGTACTGCGCGGTAACATAGCATATTCAGCAGTCACCCACCCATGAGGATTCTTTTTGTTTTTAAGCCAGCGCGGCAAGTTCTCTTCAATAGTAACGTTGCATAACACGTGGGTGTTGCCAAATTTAGCAAGTACAGACCCTTCGGCATATTTTGTAAAGTGACATTCAAAGGATATGGGACGCAGTTGGTTAGGCAAACGGCCGTCTTCTCGAATCATTATTGCTCCTTGAAAAAAGTTTTCAGCTATTAGCTTTTAGCCATTAGCTCTATTTCGTTGAAGGCTATCACGCGCTTTACGAACCTGCAAACAAGTTTCATTGAAAAACCCGCAAATAATGGTTTAATTCCCTTTATGAAAACACCTTTTATCTGGTTAGGATCAAAACGTGCAGAAAAGAGAGGGGTTGGTCCCATAGGATCACGGCTAGATTATGCAGCCAAAATGGGGCTGCCAGTGGCAAACGGCGCTATCCTACTCCACGAATTCTATCAATTATTGTTGGACGAGAAGCTGATTCATTGGCAAAACGGCCGTTTCCACGTCGACGACCCACAAGAAATTCATGATGCATTGTATACGGCCGTTCGCTTCCCCAAAATAAACAAACCAGTCACGGTGAGACCGGTTTTCAACATACAAATAAATCAACCAACCAACTACGAGTGTATTAAGTTCACAAATGCATCTCAATTAACAGACACATTGTGTACAGTTTGGCAAGTTGCAGGCGCTCCATCTACAAACATTCGGCGAGACATTATCATCCAAGAAACAATCACACCAGAATATCTTGGCATTGCCATTTCAAAATCTACAGAGCAAATTGATCAAACCATCTATGCCCAACCTGATGAAACCAAAATAATTTCGCCTACTGATGCTGACCGTTCGCTACAAATGAGTCGATTAAAACGTTGGGAATCAGCAAACAATAATCTACCAACCTTTGCCCAGCGGCTGCAAAAATTGCTGCGAGGTGTGAGACGCACGTTTGGTGATGAGTCTTGGCAAATTGAATGGGCGGATAACGGCCGTATTTGCTGGCTCACAAAAATAGAAATAGCTCAATAAAAAAACCGCCCTCTCACGAAAGCGGTTTAATTTTCGTCATGTACTCGGGCGAGTACATGCACTTTAACGGGTATGCTCGAAACAAAGAGGAGTAACAAAACCCTAACTAGTTAAGCTGTTCCAGTCGCGTTTCTCTCGTGCCAGTTTTGGGGGAGGGTCTTTGTTCCGTTTTTTTACCTAACTAGCTGTAAAAATCATACCACTAATTGCAAACACAGGCAATACATTTTCAATATTTTAATGTAAATTCCTGCAAATCCATATAATTTCAACACAATTTATTCATCATCATTCAAAGACGCCGTCGGAGCGACAAATGGAGCCGAAACCAGTTCAACCGTCGAAATTTGACCACCAATGACTTCAACGGGAATTCGATACTCTTTACCCTGTATTTTGGTAAAAACATCATACGTACCGGGCCGTACATCAGCAAACACAAAATTTTCTGCAAACCCTTCATCCGGATTAATCATATGCAAGGGGTCATCCAAATATGTCCAAGTATTTATGAATTCTGGGTCTTCAGTTTTGGGAATCAGGGTTACAGTCACCCCTTGCCAGGGGCGGCCTTCTGGGTCCAGCAAACGCCCAACAACAACTCCTCGCGTGGGCCCTGGATCAATCCATAACATTGGATTTTGTGTCGCATCAAACTCATTGGTCCCAATCCGAACCTCTAAATGTAAATGGGGTGCGGTTGCCACGCCACCAAATCCGATTTCAGCCACCGGATCGCCCTGTTTTACCCTTTGTCCCACATCCACATTAATGTTTAAAACGTGACCATATAAAACAAAGATTGGTTGGTCCAACCACGTTTCATCTAATTGCAATACAACAAGCTGCCCATACCAATCGCAGCGCCAGCCATACCACTCATTCATATCAGACTGCGCTACAACAATGGTGCCATCGGCAACAGCAAGAACAGGTGTCCCTAACTTTTCTGCTGAATCAACCCCATTGTGCAGCAAATAGCGACCACTGCTATCTGACCCATAGGGGAAAGTCTGATTGACCAAAAAACGACCTGCACCCGGTAAGGGTTTCGCCATCCAAAAATGGGAATTTGTCAAAGATGGGTCAGGTGTCGGCCATTTTTGCGGTGATAAAAAGTAACGATTATATTCCGGCTTGAGGGGGGCAGGCTCAGGGCAGGCGCGATTAATGGGAACGGCCGTTTCCGTTGGCACAAGTGTGGCAGTTGGTGCCACAGTTGGGGAAGGTGTCATCGTTGCGGTTGGTTCTGGAGTGGGCGTTTTTGTATCAGTTGGCAGCAACGTAGGGGTAACTGTTGGTAAAAGCGTAGGCGTACTCGTTGGCAGCTCTGCTGTCACCATGATAGTGGGAACGGCCGTTTCTGCCAGCGCCGCCAACGATTCACCACTGGCACAACCCACCAAAATCAACCCACCAAAAATCCAACTTAAACAAATCCAGGTAATATTTCTAAAATTCATAGGTGTTTTCTTCATAATCAAAATGAGCTGTATTGTCCGCGAGGGGGAAACGGCCGTCAAGTCCTGAAAACTTACACCTTGCATTTTCTAATGCTTGAAATTCAAGCCAACACTCTTTATAATGTCACCTACAAACAAATAAACACCATTTTCGGGAAGAGTACGTGATCGCGAGACTGCCAGAAAAGTTGGGACCGCGACAAATTGTCAACGGCTGAAAGTCCCCACAGTTATCCATCGCCGAAAGTCACCCGAATCAGGTTGCCGCAGAACGTTACCGTTAAATGAAAAATATTGTTTTTCTTTTTAACAAATACAAGTAGACCGGCACGGGCGCGCCCGTTATCGCGTTACCCTGATGTTGGTCGGGGGAAAGCGCATGATTGTTAGTGAGCAACATGAACTGAGGTGGTACCGCGGAATCAAGCCCATTTCGTCCTCTGGATGGAATGGGCTTTTGTATTGACAATCGATTTCATGAAATCGATTGTCAATTTAGGAGATTCTCATGAAATTACCCAAGCGGTACAACCCCAAAACGGCCGAACCCCAGCTCATGGCATCCTGGCTAGAAAACGGCACTTATCATTTTGACACAAACGCAGATGCCCCCATTTTCAGCATAGACACCCCACCAGCAACCGTATCAGGTCATTTACATTTAGGTCATACCTACTCATACAGTCATCCTGACTTCATTGCCCGGTTTTGGCGCATGAACGGCCGTAACGTATTCTATCCCATGGGTTTCGATGACAACGGCTTACCCACCGG
>QQUD01000104.1 GCA_008501785.1 Chloroflexota bacterium | reverse complement strand
CAGGACACTTTTCCTCTAAACGTTCCAACAATAAAATAGTTAAATAACCACGAATCCCCCCACCATCAAGCGATAAAATGCGATAGAAACTCATGTCTAACCCCCTGTTTCTAAACGATCAAGGGGGTTGTTTGGTTGTGATTAGGTGAATGATTTTGGCTGTTGGAGGGCTAATTACCCGGTCTGTACCGATGCCCCTTGAGTAAAACTGTTCTCTACTAATACTATACGATTAAGCACTATCTGGTGTCAATCTGGGGCAACCGCCAAATTTCCAGCAAATTCCTGACAAGGTTGCTCATGTGATGTATGATAATTTATGTTGTTTTTCTATGATGAAAAAAGCTGTTTGGCTATAGGGAGTGTAGCATGAAAATAGGTGTATTAACGAGTGGTGGAGATGCTCAGGGCATGAATGCGGCCGTCCGGGCTGTGGTGCGTGTCGCATTGGACAAAGGGTTAGATACGTTTGCCATTTTTGAAGGCTATCAGGGAATGGTAGACGGCGGCGGCCGCATACGGCAAATTAGTTGGAATGATGTGGGTGGGATTTTGCACCAGGGTGGTACGATCATTGGGTCGGCGCGTTGTGCAGATTTTCGGGAGCGAAACGGCCGTTTAACCGCCGCCCACAATCTCGTTCAAAACGGTATCGAAGGCCTCATCATTATCGGCGGCGACGGCAGCTTAACCGGGGCGCACATCTTACAAAAAGAGTGGACAGGGCTATTAGCCGAATTGGTCGAAAACGGCAAAATCGATCAGGAAACCGCCGATAAATACCTGGCACTCAAAGTTGTGGGCATGGTCGGCTCCATTGACAACGACATGTACGGCACCGACATGACAATCGGCGCAGACACGGCACTGCATCGCATTGTCGAAGCCGTTGACGCCATCACCAGCACCGCCGCCAGTCACCAGCGCAGCTTTGTGGTTGAAGTGATGGGTCGCCGCTGCGGCTATCTGGCACTGATGGGGGCACTGGCAACCGGGGCCGATTGGGTGCTCATTCCTGAATCCCCCCCAGAAGCAGACGACTGGGAAGCTGAAATGTGCCAGGTGCTTTCAGAGGGACGCGCCATTGGCCGACGTGACAGTATTGTGATTGTGGCTGAAGGTGCACAAGACCGGCAAGGCAATCCCATAACAAGCCACTATGTGAAACAAGTTCTGGAAGACCGGCTCGGTGAAGACACGCGGGTAACAGTTTTAGGGCATGTACAGCGTGGGGGTTCGCCAAGTGCATTTGACCGAAACTTAAGCACGTTGCTTGGTGCCGATGCTGTAGAAGCCATTCTGACCGATGAATCGAAAGTAGAACCTATCGTGATTGGGATGCAGGGCAACAAAATTGCACGCACCCCTCTCAGCCACTGCCTGGAAAAAACTTGGGGCGTAGCCAAGGCTATCAAAGCACAAGATTATGCTCAAGCAATGGCCCTGCGCGGACGCAGTTTTCAAGATTCATTTTCTATTGTGAAGACAGTGGTGCAAGTGTTGCCACGTGATCCTGAACCAGATCAGCGCCGCTTACGCATCGCTGTGATTCATGGAGGTGGTCCGGCACCAGGCATGAATACGGCCGTTCGCGCCGCAGTCCGATTGGGTGTTGATAATGGACATATCATGTTCGGTGTCTTCAATGGTTTTCGCGGCTTAATTGATGACGAATTTAAGGAAATGGATTGGATGTCCGTAGGCGGTTGGGCACCACGAGGAGGTGCAGAACTGGGCACAAACCGCACCGTCCCCACAGGGGCCGATTTTTACACCATTGCCCGCAATTTAGAAAAACACAACATTGAAGGCATCATGATGATCGGTGGCTGGTCTGGCTACCAATCCGTTCTGGAACTTTACCGGCAGCGAAACAACTTCCCTGCCTTTAACATCCCAATTATTTGCCTGCCAGCAACCATCAACAACAATTTACCGGGCGCAGAGTTAAGTGTTGGGGCCGATACCGCATTGAACAGCATCACGCGAGCCGTAGACAGCATCAAACAATCGGCGGTAGCCTCCAAGCGCACCTTTGTTGTGGAAGTGATGGGACATTATTGTGGCTATTTGGCGTTGATGAGTGCGTTGGCAACGGGTGCAGAGCGCGTTTACATTCACGAAGAAGGGGTGACGCTGAGAGATTTGGTGGTTGATGTGCAAAAGTTAGTAGATGGTTTTGCCCATGGTAAGCGCCTCGGCTTGATTATTCGCAGCGAGAAGGCTAATGAAATTTATTCGACAAGCTTCATGAATGCACTGTTTGAGGAAGAAGGCGGAGACTTGTTTGATGTGCGGCAGGCGATATTAGGCCACATGCAGCAAGGCGGCGATCCATCCCCGTTCGACCGAATTCTGGCAACGCGTTTAGCCGCACGATGTATTGATTTTCTGCAAGAGCAAATTACAAGTGATGAACCAATGAGCGCTTGCATTGGTCTGGTTTCTGGCGAAATCAAGTTTACCAGACTGGATGATATGCCGCGTATGTTGGATGTCGAACACGCTCGCCCGAAGAAGCAATGGTGGATGGATTTACGCCCCATTGCTCGTATTTTGGCTCAACCTGGGCCACAAAAAAAGTGATTTAACATAGGTTTATCGACTTTCCCGGAAGCTGCGAAATAACCTTTACTTGAGCTATTTGGTTCATAGCTTCCGGGAAAATGGTTTCCAGAGTTTCATTACACCCCCAATCCATTTTCTACTGATTTGATCCCATAAAACCGCGATTGTTTCCTATACCTGATATTGACAAACACCTTATTCTCGTTTAAAGTTTGCATACGCATTCATGAATACGTATGCAAGCTGTTAGGTAAGAAAAAAAAGGAAGCAGGAGGTCTTATGCGACCCAATCAATTACGTACGATTTGGGCAGAGGGAGGAACGGCCGTTAACGGGTGGCTCCATATCCCCAGTTCTTGGTCTGCCGAAGTGATGGCACATGCCGGTTTTGACAGCGTAACGGTCGATTTACAGCATGGATTGTCTGATTATGAATCGGCCGTTACCATGTTTCAGGCAATCGCCACTACGGACGTTATCCCACTGGCACGTTCCACCTGGAATGACCCAGCTCAAATCATGCGTTTACTCGATGCTGGTGCTTACGGCATCATCTGCCCGATGATCAACACACGCGCCGAAGCCGAAACGTTCGTCGGAGCCTGTCGTTACCCACCTCTAGGGTATCGCAGCCTTGGTCCCACCCGCGCCCGTGTTTACGCGGGTGCTGACTATGCCCACCACGCCAACGACACGATTCTCACCCTAGCCATGATCGAAACCAAGCAAGCTCTCAACAATCTTGCTGATATTTTGACAACACCAGGGCTGGATGGGGTTTTTGTCGGTCCGGGCGATCTGCGATTTTCGTTAACTGGCAAACCGGGGATGGATTTGAGTGATCCGATCCTGTTGAAAGCTTTGGCTCAGATTGCGGAGGTGACACGGGAAAACGGCCGTATTGCCGGCATCTGGGTTCCCACTGCCGCCACTGGCAAACAAATGGCCGACCTCGGCTATCAACTAATAACCCTTTCGACCGACACGCGGCTGCTTGCAGCAGCCGCTGAAGAAATGATTAAACAAATGAAATCGTGATTCGGTAAGCCGTTATCCGTAAACCGTAAACTGATTACGGACTACGGACCGTGGATTACGAACCACAGAAAACCATTACCCTAAAAGTGGAGAAAAAATGGCAAAAATCATAAAACCAGGCATCAGTGCAGAAGCGGCCCTCGCTGCCGATGTCAAAGTGCAAAATATTGTGGCCGGTATTTTGGAAGACATTCGCACTCGCGGTGATGAAGCGGTGCGCGAACTGTCTATCAAATTTGATAAATGGGATCCCCCTTCATTCAAATTGACAGATGAGCAAATTCAAGAAGTTGTGGCATCTGTTGATCCACAAACAATCGAAGACTTGAAATTTGCCCAGGCACAAATTCGTAACTTTGCCCAGCATCAAAAAGATGCCCTCCAAGACATCGAAGTCGAAACCCTTCCCGGCGTCATACTCGGACACAAAAACTTGCCCGTTAACAGCCTTGGCTGTTACATTCCTGG
>QQUD01000956.1 GCA_008501785.1 Chloroflexota bacterium | reverse complement strand
ATGTGGCCCTGTCATTCCCGCGCAGGCGGGAATCTACTCGACTACGTCATGGATTCCCGCCTGCGCGGGAATGACAAGTTCCCTATTACCGTTTTATTTTCTTAACGTTCATAAACATGTTTTCAGACCTCAGACATCGAATTCATTCGATGGCAAAAGAAAATATTTTTCAACATTCAGCAGGCAGTTTACCCCGTAAATGATAATTGGTAAAACATCCTTTCAATTCGTTTGCCAGCACTCCCACGCACCTATAAAATCACTCACTATGCTGTTAGCAATTGATATTGGAAACACAAATATAAAGCTTGGGGTGTGGAACGGCCGTTCCTGGGAACAGCGATGGCGACTGCGCACCGATTTAACCAAAACCTCTGACGAATACGAAATCTCGCTGTCGGTGCTGCTGCGCAAACAAAAACTGGACGGAAAGATTGATCGGGTGATCATGGCGAGTGTGGTGCCACCGCTGACGCGTATTTTTCAGATGGTGTGTGAGCAGTTTTTGGGAGAAACGGCCGTTCTCGTCAACGCCGACCTCGACACCGGCATTCGCATTTTGGCCGACGACCCTTATGCGGTAGGCGCAGATCGAATTGTGAATGTGGCGGCAGCGCACACACTCTATCCTGGTCCGGCGGTGGTCATTGACATGGGAACCGCCACAAAATTTGAAATCGTCACCACAAATGGCGATTTTCACGGTGGCGTGATTGCACCGGGACTGCGCATCATTGCCGACGCGCTGGCCAGTCGGGCCGCCCAACTTGGTCACGTCGAACTAATCCCACCGCCACAGGTTATTGGCCGCAACACCATTCACGCCATTCAATCTGGCCTCATTCATGGATACGTGGGATTGATTGAAGGTATTTTGAAGCAAGTCTTCTCCCAACACCCCGAACAAGACCAACCGATTCAAGTTATCGGCACAGGGGGCCTCATTAGCGTCATTGCACCCCACACTAAAATGATAGATAGGATTGATGATTCATTGACCCTCACGGGACTGCGGTTAATATCAGAAAGAGTGAGTTTATGAGTATGAAGAATCGAGTTGCAAGGGGCAAGGGGCAAGGAGCAAGGAAGAAGGATAATTCACGCTACCATCTAGTTGTTTTGTTAATTTTGTTTGTCTTTTTGGGTAGTGCTTGTACGAGTTTTTCGAATCCGCCGCGATTGGCGACGGCAACGGCAATGGCGGGGCTGCCACCAACGGAAACGCCGGAACCAGTGGTGATTGCTGCACCGACGGCAACGGCCGTTTCCAATCCCAATAGCACCACACCAACCAATCTCCAACCCAACCCTGTCTTATCTGTTTGGATCGATGAAACATCGGCTGAGCATGAAGTGATGTTGCAGGACATGATGAACAACTTTACCTCTGAATATGGGGTTGATGTGGAGTTGATGCTGGTGTCGCCGATGCTGCTGCCGCAGTTGGTGAATACGGCCGTTCTTTCCGACACCTTACCCGACATCATCATCCATCCGTTGGCATACACGGTTGGCTGGGCAGAGCGAGGTGTTTTTGATGTGGCATTGACAACTGAGATTATTGACGAAATCGGCCGTGACACATTTAATGCAGATGCGCTTGCATTGGTAAACACGACATCTGGCGATGCAGCCATCCCCAGCGATGGCTACCAACAACTGCTCATTTATCGTGCCGATTGGGTTGAAGAACGTGGCTTAAACATCCCCAATAATTATGACGACATGTACGCATTTGCCGAAGCTGTTTTTGATCTGGAAAACAACTTGACAACGGGATTCATCATCCCCACAGAATCAAATCTGATTTCTACTCATCAGGCATTTGAACATATTGCGGCGGCCAATGGCTGCAACTTAATTGATGAAAAAGGCGAAGTGCTGATTTTAGAACCTGCCTGTCAGGATGCACTGAACTTTTACTTTCGCATTGTGAACATGTTTAGCCCGCCGGGAGTGCAAACAGACACCAGCGCCCGCAACGCCTATCTGGCAGGTCGAACTGGCATGATCATGACATCGCCCGACTTTTTGCCACAGTTGGCCGGATTGGACAATGATGCAGTTCCAACTTGCCAGGAATGTGAATCTAACGCAGCTTATTTAGCAGAGAACAGCGGGGTTTTAACAACGCTTGCCGGTAATAATAGTGGGACACCTGCTAATTTTGGTACGGTACGTTCGTTGGGGGTCACAAAAGAGGCGGAGCGGGAAACGGCCGTTCTCTTCACCAACTACTGGTTCAACGAAGGGTACGCGCAATGGTTAGCCGTTGACACACAGCGCAAAGTACCCATGCGGCAAGGAAGCATCAATCAACCCCGCCAATTTATAGATGCCTGGGGCAACCAGCCACTTGTCAACAATTCACCGAATTTATCCGACATTTTTGGAGATGTTCTGGTTTTGGAACTGCGTGAGAACATTGCCACCTCAGCCCGTTGGGGCATCCAAGAAGGTCAAGGCAAACTGATCACACAGCTTTACGAAGAGTTGACACTTTCTATCGTTTTACAAGAAATGCTCAGTGGCTATTTTAATAGTAGCAAAACCTTGGTAGAAGCATATAATCGGATAGTAGAATTAATTCCAAATTACCAATACCTGATAGAAGTAGAGCCACCAGATAGTAGCGATGGTTAGTAATCGTTCGGAAATAAAATAGCAGTTTCGGAACCGAACGATTACTTTACAAATTGTAGAAGGAATCAGCATGGCCTTATCATTCGTAGAAGAAAGTTTCGGGGTATTGACCGATGATGAACTCTATATCGATTGTGTTTTAGTAAAACCAGCCGATATGAAAGATGAGGATTTGCGCGTTTTGCGTGTGTGGGTCCCCAAATATCCTCTGACAAAATCAAGCGTAATTACTTGCGCCCGTCAAGATGTCAAATCTTATGGCCCCAAAGGAAAAATTGCCCATCTCGTTTTTGATCTACGTGCCACAGGTGACAGCGATGGCATCATGGGTGATCAAAATTTTCATTTAGACCTGCATGCGATTCGCGAATGGGCCAAAGAGCGATTTGGCCGTATTAATTTTGGGTTTCTTGGCAACCCGACATCCGAAGCCGGTCAGGTAAATTTATGGCCTTTGGGCATCGGTTCGGTCATGGAAAGCTATTATTACCCCCCAATCGGCGCAGATATGGCGCCACCAACTATCCTCTACCTGTCAACCTACAGCAACTTCAGCAAATCCGATGATACGCTCTGCACCAATCTAGCAGACGCTGGTTATCATGTGTACGGACTCGATCCGCTGCGGTATTTGCTGCATGCCAGCACCAACTACCGCCTTAAACCAGAACATTTATGGGACGATTTGAACATTTTAATTCAAATGCTGCCCACCAAACCGATTATTCTGGGACAGCCCTTAGCCTCTGGTTTGGGGTTGATGTGGGCCAGTGGTGTCAAAAATATCAAAGGGGTGATTGGTATCGGCAAGGCTCAAGCTGGATTTTCGCCAAAGCACATTTTCCAAAACAGTAATCCGTACACCTATTTATTGAGCCGGTATGTGCGCGATATTGGGCCGCGTCCGATGGCGTTGTTGATGCATAAAAGCAATGCACTTGGCGGCGATGAAGACGAGATGAATGGGCTGCTTCAATCGAGCAAACCACCGCATCGCCTGGAACGGACACGCACCGTAACGCTGGATGTGCTGCTTGATTTGTTACGCTGGGTACAAGAGGAAGCGTGAGAGGGAAACGGCCGTTAGCCATATCCTCCAAACAAACCTGGGCAATTTCGTTGATTCCTACAAATTTTTTTTCACCCCTTGACGGTTCCCATTCAAAATGCTATAGTGCCTCACAATGAACAAGAAAGTTGCCTTCTATTTTAGCTTTTACTTTTTTAGCACACTTCCAACGCCGCAGTTGATGCGTAGGAGGTCGTAACGCGCTAAAGTAAAGCGAAACGGCAACCATACAAAAAAGTCAACAAGACGCGGCATAAGCCGCGTTTTTTTTGTTTACAGCCCATTCGCAGAAAAAGCACTTTGCTTAGGAAATAGCAAATGGGCATGAATCACATATTTGTTAGGGGAAGATAAAATGTACGCAAATGGAAATGATAACAATAATGGAAAAAGAATGATGGTCTGTCGTGGCGTTCGCGGTGCAATTACCGTGAATCATAATGATGCTGAAGAAATTTTGTCAGCAACACGAGAACTGCTGCAAGCAATCGTCGATGCCAACCATATGCATATTGATGACATCGCCAGCGTTTACTTCACAACCACCACCGATTTAAACACAACCTACCCTGCACTAGCCGCTCGCCAACTTGGTTGGACCGATGCGGCCCTCATGTGCAGTCATGAAATGGATGTACCCGGCAGCTTGCCTCGCTGCATCCGCGTCATGATTCACTGGAATACAACCCGTGCTCCAAAAGAAATTGCTCACATCTACATGCGAGATGCGCGTTCATTACGCCCAGATCGAAAGGATTTGCCCCCTGTACGCCCCCCGCAGATTAATGCAATGGAAGCAATGATTCGCGTGCTGGAGCACTCACTATAAATCGATGATGCGGGTTTAGGGAAAAAGGCTTATACTGCTAAGGTCATTGCCGAAAAATAATCATGGGAAACAATACCTTCTGGCAATGACTTAAAGGCAGTTTAATGAACTTAATACCATAACTATTTTTGTGAAACTGCCTAAACTGAAGCAATAGTTAACAAAAACCTGACAAAAAGGGATTTGCTTCAGTAAAAAAATCCTAGACCTTTTCATCGAGGCAAAGAGGAAGCAACATGATGATTGTTATTATGAAACCAGGCGCAAGCATGAGTGACAAATCGGCCGTTATTGCCTGGGCCGAAGACCAGGGCTTTCAAGTCCATCTTTCTACCGGCAGCGAACGCACCATTATCGGCATTATTGGTGATGAACGTCCCCTCAACAAAGAACAAATCGAACGCGTAACAGGCGTAGAACGTGTCGTACCTGTATTAAAACCATACAAAATTGCCAGCCGTGAATTTAAACCAGACCCAACTGCCTTCCCCATTGGGCAACACATGGTTGGTGGTAAAGATTTGTTCATCATGGCCGGACCTTGCTCGGTTGAAAGCCGCACCCAAATCATTGAAATAGCACACGCTGTCAAAGAAGCAGGCGCTCATGCCTTGCGCGGCGGTGCCTTTAAACCCCGTTCGTCCCCCTATTCTTTCCAGGGGCTTGGCGAAGAGGGTTTGCAATATTTAGCTGAAGCGCGTGAGCAAACGGGTCTCCCCATTGTGACAGAAGTGATGGAACCTAGCTTGGTGCCGCTGGTTTGTGAATATGCTGATGTGCTGCAAATTGGCGCACGCAACATGCAAAACTATGCGCTGCTGCATGCCGTCGGCAAATCGCAGCATCCGGTGCTGCTCAAACGCGGCATGAGCAGCCTGATTGAAGAGTGGTTGATGTGTGCCGAATATATCCTCAGCCACGGCAACACCCGCGTCATGCTTTGCGAACGTGGTATTCGTACCTTTGAAAAATATACGCGGAATACGTTTGATTTGAATGCGATTCCAGTTGTAAAGCATTTAACCCATTTGCCCATCATTTCTGATCCCAGCCATGCAACAGGTAAATGGGAATATGTAGCCGGTGTGGCAAAGGGCAGCGTCGCGGCCGGTGCCGATGGCGTCATCCTTGAAGTACACCAAAAACCTGAGGAAGCGATGTCTGACGGCCGTCAATCGCTCAAACCCGAACGTTTTGCGGAACTTGTTGTAGAAATGAAAGCAATTGCCCAGGCTGTTGGGCGTGATGTCAATTAACCGTTTGCGAATTTTGTGATTCTTTTAAGGGTGCATACATGAGTATGCGCTCTTTTTTTTGCCCACACCCCGCAACACAGTACAATCTGCAAATATTTGGCTTAAAAATACGGAAGGGTAGCAATGGCAGCAATTGAAATTTTAGGTTCTTATGATTCACCAGGAAACGGGCCGGTTGGACTAGCGTGGGACGGCCGTTACCTCTGGAACGCCGACTACAGCAGCAGCAAGATTTACCGCATCAATCCTGAAACAGGCGAGCATGACATTGAATTGGTGTGTCCAGGAAATTTAAGCGGCTTGACGTGGGATGGCAATGCACTCTGGCAATCGCTGCACGACGGCGGCACGCTGCGCCGCATCAACGCCGAAACCAACGACTTCGACCAGACCATCATGGTCTGGGAGCATGGCTGGCTATCTGGCGTGGCCTGGGATGGCGAAAAGCTGTGGGCCGTTTCGCAGCGCAACGGCAAAATCTTTGCGCTAAACCACGAAAGCGGCGATGTGTTGCACACGATTCCGGCACCACTGGCAGCCGGTGGCCTAGTATGGCACGATGGGGCGCTCTGGTTAGGTTTCGCTTATCCCATGACCTTCAACGAGCAATACAACCATTTCGACTGGGAAGGGGATGAGCAGCACTTTGCCCTGCTAAAACTAGACCCAACAAACGGTAACGAGTTAGCCCGATACAAACTTGATTTTTTGCCAATGGGCTTAATGTGGGCCAATGAGGAATTGTGGATGAGCCATTCTGGAACAGGAAAACTGTATCGGGCAACTATCAAAGATTAACCCAACTGTTTAACCATCAAAAAAACACGTATCTTTTGCTCAAGAGATACGTATCTTTTTGATAAGTTGTACGTATCTTTTTGTAAAGCGAATATGATAACATCAGAAAAAAGCGAAAAACGGCCGTTTCCATCCTCCCCACCGCAGCACATCCAACAATCTACCTAAATCATTCACCCAAAACTTCTCAGGATAAAAGTACAACCCTAGAAAACGCAGCTTTGCCCACAATGATTATTCGGACACAGAACATGGCGAAACCGTTTTGAACAGCCCAAACTTCATCTACACATCTGATAGGGCACATAAGGAGTAAAAAATATGGAAACTTTGCCAGAATTGGTAGCACAGCTACAACAATCATTGGATTTGACTGCTATTGGGCAACTGACACTCGCCAGCATTTTAGGCGGAATTGTAGGGATTGAACGAGAGTTAAACGGCCACCCGGCTGGTTTGCGCACCAATATCATGATTGCCAGTAGTTCTTGTCTTTTTACAATTTTATCAATCAAGGCTTTTCCCTTGACCGGCGCGGCCCAGGACACAGCCCGCGTCGCCGCGCAGATTGTGACAGGGGTTGGGTTTCTCGGTGCAGGTGCTGTTATTCAAACAAAGAAGGCAGTACATGGGCTGACAACAGCGGCGACGATTTGGATGGTGGCTGCGGTTGGCATGGCATCGGCAACAAGCCTCTATGGGTTAGGCATTATCACAACATTGATGACGACGTTAGTTCTAACTATCCTCCGTCCGCTCACCGCCTGGTTAGCAGCAAAGTCAGAGGTGCGCCAACAACATCACCAAGAAGTGTATGAGCGTATCCTAGAGAAAGAAAGGCAGAAACACAAAAAACGACAAGGAAAAGACTAATCCAGCGCATTCTGTAACACATCCACAAGTACTGGACCCGGCCAAATAACAAACTCGTAGATGTCCGGCAACGGAATCCAATCAAAACGATAGATGTTAGTTGGGGACTGTTTTACAGCTTCAGGACCGCCAAGGCACAGTTCACCTTCAAAATTAGCAACCAGATAAGCAAATTCTTCATTGATCGCATCAGGTTCACGGTGCCACAGTAGCGGCCCCAATTCAATGTCAAAGTTGGTTTCTTCTTTGGCCTCGCGGTGGGCAGCTTCTACAAGCGTTTCTCCCGGTTCAACGCCGCCACCGGGGAGGACGTGGAAGGAACGGCCGTTTTTCCATCGATAAATCAACAACAGCTTTCCATCCCGCACAAAATACAAACTGACACGCTGCCGAATTGCCATTTACAGCCTCCCCACCAGTTTCAAGGCGCGGTCTGGAAAGTCGGTGACAAGGCCATCGACGCCGATGTTGAGTAAGTGTTGCATAACGGCCGTTTCATTCACTGTCCACACATGCACCGCAATCCCATTCCGATGCGCCGCTTTCACAAAACGTTTTGTCACCAGATGAATATTTCCTTCATACTCAGGAATTTGCATCACATTTGCCCCACCCCAATACAAACGACTGAGCTGTAACGTCTTCATGATAAACAAACGCCGCACTTCCCACGCAGACCCGGATTTAGCCACTTCAGGCAGCTCCTTACGAAAATCGGCCACATTTTTGTCACTAAACGAGCCGACACACATTTTATCAATCATGTTGTGCTGGCGAATCGTATCCGCAAACAGCTTCACCATCGAAGGCGACTCTTGCTTGATGTCCACATTAATCCACAAATGCGGAAACGCCTCAAACACTTCAGCCAGCGTCGGAATGGTGATGCTACGCCCCCGAAACGGGTAGCTTTTACCGTCATCATTCGTCCAACGATACCCGGCATCCAGCTTTTTCAATTCAGCTAGCGTAAAGTCATGCACAGGTCCGCTGCCATTTGTTGTGCGATCTACTGTGGCATCGTGAATCACCACCGGCACATCATCGGCCGTACTGTGAATATCAATTTCCAGCCCATCAATTGGCAGTTCAGCCGCCTTTTCAAACGCCAGCATCGTGTTTTCAGGGTACAGTCCACGCCACCCACGATGCGCCAAAATGACGGGTCCATTTTCATCAGCAAAAGGTTGGTTGGGAGATCGATGGCTCATGGCGATGTGATTGTAGCCGGTTGGCAGTGATATGGCTACTAACAGGAAGAGCTAGGAATGAATAATGAATTGTGCATGATGCATATCTTCTTTTCTGAGGTTTCTTTTGTCTATTGGATGCGAAGGGGAGGGGAAACGGCCGTTTATGTACAATTTATTTATGAAATGCTTTTCATGGATGGTTTAAAAAGCGAACAACCATTTTCATAATCAGCATAGTTCAGACATTTTAATGGTAGAAAGCAGCAAAGAAGCCACGCCAGATATGTTTTCAATTACTTCACTGATAGAAAAGTTGTAAATGGCGAACTGTTTTTTTATACAAAAATCCTGATACCGTACAGCAACAATCACACGAATCATGGCAGACCGGACAACAACATCCTGCTGTCAGATCGTCTATCAGTGGCAGAATAGAAGTTAACAAAGGATATATTTTAGAAGTTCCAGCTAAAGATGAGGTGATTCGGGCAACATTCTTACTCAATTCAGGTAATCTCATTTTCCACCTGCCTAAATATTCCTTATTGTCTCCCCCCCCACTCTGTTACTCATTGCAATGAAACTAAAATAGGTATCAATCCGCAATCGCCTAGGAGCGGCCGTAACGCCTTCCCTATTACCGCGCCAAATGCACGGTCGGGATCAGTTACCTTCATAGCATGTCCTGAGGTAGGCGAGGTCGTCAATAAATCACCCACTTCAATCTGCCCGTATTGAGCATCTGCTTTGCAGTAAACACGCCCATTTAATGCCAGCGGCATCTTGTTATGTGAGTTTTCGGAACGTCCTAGGATGATGCCAGGTCTCATGTTTTCCGCGCCGGAGAGGACACCGGCCACGCGTTTGTCATAGGCATGACTGCTCGCACAAAGCTGGCCTCCATCATTAATTATCATCACAGTTCCTGGCTTAGCCTCGCCAATATCTACTACCTCAAAATCCTCAGCGGTGTCACAATTCGTACATTCGATCACGCCCGTTTGACCTCTGATAACTACGGTATTGTCACCCTGGTTATTGCGCACAACAATCTGACCGCGGTGGCCTTGGGTTCCAATCCTTAGCCGAGCAGCACTGCCATCCATAAAAAACACAGTTCGGCCTTGACCATCTCGTACTTGAATATCTCCTGCGTGACCGCTGCTTCCCGCCTGCGAGAGGCCCCCGACATCTAGTTGAGCATTATGACCATCCAAATGGATGGCTTGTTGGCCTTCTTCATCCATCACTATGAGGTGTCCTCTATTTCCCTCGTTTCCAATGCGTAACAAGGCAGGAAAGGGTCCTACCCCAGCACTGGCAAACAGAAAGACGCTTCGGCCAAAAAAATCGCGGACTTCAATTTCACCTTCGTTACCCTCTGCCCCAACCAGCAAGCGGGCGTTGCTGCTGTCTAGATGAAAGACACGCCGCATACCATTATCTCTCACGAGAATGTCGCCTCTCTCGACATCCAGGTCACGCAAATAGAGCCGGCCCCGGTCAAATAAATCTATGAGCTGAGTTCGTAATCCATCGTCCACGAAATTCTGATGGGTCATGATACCGCCGAGAATTAGGGTGTTTTCAGCATCATCATGGATACTCGCCGAGAATGCGTTAGCAGTGCCACTTTGAATGTCCCAGATCTTTACGTCCCCGAAAGCATTGCCGCGATGCCGGATATTGCGAACACCAAATTCCGTGTTCGCGGTCGACTGGCCGATTATGTTTAAAAATAGGTTGCGGGAGAAGCCATTACTCCCAGGCACCCACTCCACTTCCTCCTCGTTCAAGTCGTCATCAATATCCAATTCCATGTTAAAGTCAATGAACCCATTACACCGCCACATTACAAGATCACGGAATGTATTGCCGTTTATCCAGCCTTGCTCGTGATCATTGTGCAGCAATATACCGACATCGGCATCCTGAATCCTAAGACCGTCGATCACGCAGTAAGCGATTCCATCAGCTTCAGTTGGAGCCACATTTTGATGCAAAAGCAAGCCAACCCACCGGCGTTCTTGGCGGTCCCTTTCCCTAATAAATCCACCATTGATATGGACATAAAACATATTACTACGGATCCTAAGAACCACACCACTGTACCCGCTTGGCACATACAACGTGGCGCCTGGCTCGAACGTTAACGACAATCCCCATTGAAGATCCAGGGGAGCCGTAATATCATAATCTCCGGCTTTAATCAGTATTGAACCTGAGGGTGGAGGGGGTGGATGGGTGCCCGGAATCCAGTGGAATTCGGCAAAAATGTTGTTTAGGAATTCATCGTCAGACTCCAAGTTAGTCTGAATCTGGTCGGGGGAAGGATCGTTCGGATCGCTGGGTTGGGCAGCGGGTTGGGCAACTAATGAACCTAAATCATTCCTATAAATGATGTAGTTGTATGGATTTTGCAGCATAATTTGTCCTCCATATGAAATATATGTGGGAAGAGACTAAAGACGTTATTGTCTTGTTGCAACACCAAACTCGCGCAGTAAATCATGATGTTTGGAAGATACGACCCTAGCTAGCTAGCCTGCAGGTTCATAATCTATTGGCATGCAAAATACAGATGCTCTCCAACCTATGACAAAGAGTCCATTTTCATCATAAACGGGATAATGGGCAACTTTCGGGTAGGTTCCTTCGGGACAATCGTTTTGCTGTAATATATACGGCCCATGTGGAGTTTGTGGAGCATAAACCGCATTTGGCCCTCTCCGTCGACGAAGAGAAAAAAACGTATTTGAATTCCCCCATTGACTTGGTACAAGCGCACGAGCGTTACTGGGCTGATTGTTTAGTCGATTAACACCCTCTAATTGATTTGGTATTCTCATTTCCATATTCTCCTAAATATCTCAATCATCGAACAGTTGCCATAGGGCAAACCTGATTAAATTTAAATAAGCAACTTCCAGTATTTGTCAGGAACGTATCGGGCCAATCATTACAGGACAAACATTACCGCCAAAACAAACGGTTTTGTTACAAAGCCATTGAATGGAAAGGCAACAGCGGCCACTGCAAACGCACAACCAATTGAACACAACTATGGCTTGGCCGTAAATGTCACCAACATCTCTGAAGTGCAGACATTCCAACAATACATAGCGGAAAAGACCTTCAGAATCAGAAGCAGTGCTGTTGGACCACTAATAACAGCCTTTGCCCTAAAGTCTCCAAGACCTCTTCGAGTCGAATCGTCACCGTTACATGGAAAACCTAAACTAACAGCAATCTAACGTGCTACGCGCAGGCAACCTGATGCCGACTCTGGCCTGTGAATCTGAATCAGCTTCACGCCCACATAGGTGCCAGACGGAGATATTAATGACAGTTTCGACCTCATTCATATTGTAGACTCTATGCTTATGACCCCAGGTTACTTGGAGCCTCAGCAATCAAATCCTAGCAGGCAAATGAGCACCAGCAGACGGGCTGACCATCAGATCCAGTCCCGCAAAAATCTGCACAGCTATCGTCGCATACCCCGCTGAAGATCATGTCGAAACAATCTGACCCTCCATGGCACCCACACCCAGTTGGACCACAGTCAATCCGTGCTACTGATGGAGGTTTATAGGTGATCGTTTTAGGGCCGGTCGGCGGCCTTCGTCTTGTCCTCGCAACGAACTGGGCTGGACTAACACCTGGACGTTTTTCAGTGGCTGAAGGATACGTTGTAGTCCACCGGAACACACCGCTTGCTAGAATTGGTAACATCATAATAAATATTTCCTTTTTTGCTTTTGGGTTAACGAAAGCTAACCATCTACGCGTAACCGATAAAAAGATTGTCTGGACCACACTGTCTAATTAGACAGCGGTTTAAACAACGATGTTGCCAGGGGGTGTCAACAGGACCATTTATGCGACAATAACGAAAATAACAATCCCAAAAGCACGCAGATGCTGTAGGCGCTAAGGATAGATTTTGGTTTGTCGAAAAACCATTATTTGCTGGTGTGACTTGCGGAGGGAGCCGGAAGCCATTAGACAACTTTTTCATTTTGTTTCCTCTCTTTACTTTGCCATGAATTAACAGGAAAACTTTTCTGGAACTGTATGTAATGCTATTGGACTATTACCACAATAGTTTTTAAGTTACAACTGTCAACAACAGCCACTAATTACAAAGGCTACTTAAGGCATTGGCCAGGAACGCACCTGACCCACCATCACGGGACAGACATCGCTGACATCAACGGTAAATTGATATACCGTTTTGGCTCGCAGTACATTTTCCGGGTCAAAGAATAAGAGTTTCACGTCCCAACAGTCTGAATCAGGGCGGCATATTGGGCTGGAGACTACGTCAATGCTGTGAAGCTCAAGTTTCCTTGCCAGTGCTGATTCAAAGATGTTTTTAGCATTGGCCACATTGGCTGCGGCATAATTGATGGCTCGTTCTTGAGAGGTGATGCCCAGGTTGCGCAGTTCATGGTAAATGCGCTGCAGAAAATTAGCTAAAGTCTCTGTATTCCGCGCATACGCTTCCTGCTCTTGGGTCTTTGCGGGAGGTTCACCGTTAACCGCCTCAATTAATGCGGCCGTTGACCAACTATACATACAGCGTATATTAAGCGCGATGACGGGCACAGTCTGACCCGACATCAGTCGAATCTGACCGGCGATGACTCCCGGTATCGAGACACGCTCAACCCCTTCTGTCAGTTGCCCGCCCAAAAACTCACGCAATCTTTCATAACCTGTGCTGGCATAGGGACCATGTGGCATCACCGCATAGATGGGTGTGGCATCTAAACTGAGCGTCCAGATAATGGAAGCTGCCTGATCTTGGTTTTCTTCAAAGTAAGCCAGCAATTGAGCCAGGTCGTTGGGATTACCATCCATATGATGCATAATCGAATCGCGTCGCGCCTCGCTAACAAAATCAACACCCAACGTGCCTAACGCAAAGACCGATTGTGGGCTGCCAGTCGCCTGCGCCGCTTCTACCTGGCTTGGTGAGACATCTGCGATTTGCATTGGAACGGCCGTATTTGTTACAGGCATAACAGCTTCAGGTGGCGAGTTGATGACGACATCCGCCCCGTTTCGCCCATCTGCGGTTGAATCACGGCCGTTTTCAACCTTGTGAACCACTTCTTCATCCATAATTACTTTTTCTCCTTTCCCAGAGGAATTACTCTCTTCTGGATAGCTCGTGTGAGTTACCTGATCAGGACTATCAGATGCCGTCAAGAAGGCTAACACCTCGTCAATATGCCCCTCCGGCGTGACGTTCTTGTACACACGACGAATCTTCCCATTCGGACCAATAACATAGGTATTCCGCTTCACCCGACCACTACCGGATTCAGGACATGTATCATAGGCACGACAGACCGTGCCATCCGTATCTGATAAAAGCGGATAGGGAAATTGATACTTTTGGGCAAAAGCTGCATTGGCTTCCACCGTGTCCATACTGATGCCTAGAACCTGTGCATTTTGAGTTACAAATTCCTGGATTCTGTCACGGAATCCAATTCCTTCCACAGTTCAACCGGGAGTGTCAGCATGTGGATAAAACCAGAGTACGACGAGCTGGCCACGATAATCACTCAGGCGCACCTCTTGCCCTTGATGGTCTTGAACCACAAATTCAGGTGCAACATCACCCACGGTTAAGCTCTTCATTTCTGTAGATAAACTTGATTGTTTCTTTTGTGTTGTTATTTCATCACCTCCCTTTTGATAGCGCGCAACATTCATCTCCTTATTTTTCTGGACGATCAAAGCTTGCGCCCCGGAAACGTTGAGCGACCCTACTAAAAACGGCCGACAATCCGCACCATTTTGCCAATCACAAGCGTTGGCACTGCTCAAAATTGCATCTCGAATTGCTTGCGGACTCATCTCCAAACCCAGCTTTTTCTGCAAACTGAGCAATAAGGCCACAACGCCTGACACAATAGGTGTCGCATAACTGGTACCGCTTTGACGGGCAGTCCCGCCACCAGGAACCGCACCTAAAATTTCCTCTCCAAGAGCCAAAACTCCCTGGCTGCGATATTCATCACCCCAATTGCTAAAGGGCAACGGTTGATTTTGGGCATCCATCGCGCCCACAGCTAATACAGAAGGAGAAGCACCAGGAATATGGAGACATTCACATCCTTCATTACCAGCAGCGGCTACAATTAACACATCATTGTCAGAACACATTTGAATTGCATCCGTCAATATCGGGTGAGCTGCACCAGAAAGCGACTTTTCACCACCACTGATATTGATGACGTGTGCGCCTGCCTGCACTGCCTGGGTAATCGCCCGCGCCAGGTCAACTTGAGAGCAGGGTGCAATAGAGCCTTTTGGACCATCCTGAAAAATCGGCACAATCAAACCGCAGCTTTGCGGGGCAATACCCTTGACCGGCCCATCGTGCTGGCCAAAAATGACGCTAGCCACGTGCGTACCATGAAAGGTAGCCGATCCCTGACTGGTTATTCCTGCCACCAAAGTCTCAACCTGAGTTAGATTGGCAGCAGCGAGGCTAGTGTGTGATTGGTCTACAGGACCGTCCAGGATAGCAATGCATATCCCAGGATCGCCTAAAGTTTCTGCCCAAAGTGTGTCCAGGCCAGGGGTTTTTATGCTTGTAATAGCAGATGGGTAAGGAGTGCCCATTTGGTCAATTGTCCATTTTGTAACAATTTTGGCCTTTACAGGAGAAACAGTTTAGTGACCCGCGACAAAGTGACTATCATTGACCAGAAGGGTATAGGATTGTATTGGATGTACTATGAGTGTAAGGATAAAGTTGTTGCACTTGATAAGTTAAGTAGAGAGTGGTTAACATCATAACATAGGATATTTGTTTGTAAAGAGGCAAATGTAATAATTGAATAATTGTTGATTGGTGATGGTTGCCCATCGCCAACCATGCAGTATAATCGCAGCAATCAGTCAAAATCGTAAATCTAAAATCATTTACAATACGATTCACGAAAACTGGCAATTTATATATGTAAGGAAAAATATCATGGCACGTCGAGCTGTATTCCCATTCACCGCCATTGTCGGACAAGAAAAAATGATGCGGGCATTGATCCTAAACGCCGTTAGCCCACAAATCGGCGGGGTCCTTATTCGTGGCGAACGCGGTACCGCAAAGTCCACCGCATCCCGCGCACTTGCCGCCTTACTCCCCGAC
>QQUD01000881.1 GCA_008501785.1 Chloroflexota bacterium | reverse complement strand
GACGGGTGCTTGTCCAGGACCAATTTATGCGCAAATTGGGAGTGGTGAATATATTGCCATTGTCACATTTATTGGCGCATTAGGGGGAATGTTTTTATATGCTTTCTTACGACCAAGACTCCCACATTAGACCAATGACACTTTCATCAGCACAAACGGCGCTAGCGCGTCATCACACGTATACGCTGTTTAGTCGTTTGTTTTTGGAAGGGGTGACGGCCGAATTACGGCCGTTTCTCTCCCCCATCCCCGAACTCAGCACTGTCCTACCTAAAAAATTCAATGCTGACGAAAGCGCTGCCATTCATCATCATCTTTTTCGGCTTAATCTGTTCCCATTTGAAAGCATCTTTTTAGCAACAGAGGGCTTGCTGGGTGGACCAGTCGCCAATCAAGTACAGCAAATGTACGAACAATCTGGTTATATGGTCAACACCAGTGCTACCAGTCCGGATCAAATTGGGCATGAGCTGGCATTTTTGGCGTATCTGTGTGGTGCTGAGGCAGATGCTTGGGAAGATGGGTTGGAGAATACGGCCGTTTCCATCCAAACCCACCAACACACCTTTTTACAACACCATTTGCTGCGCTGGCTGCCTCCGTTTGTGCTGGCAGTTGAAGCGCAAGGCAATCCGTTCTACAGCATCTTGGCAAATTTAGTCCTGGATTTCGCGTCCGATCACGCATCCAATGCTGAAATAGTCGTCAACCCACATAGGCTGCCAGACCTGCCATCATTGCTGGAAAACGATAAAACAAGTTTGAAAGATATTGCGAATTATTTGATCACACCGGCATATTCGGGCTTTTTTCTCAGCCGCGATCACATCAGCCACATTGCCAGGGAACATCAACTGCCTCGTGGCTTTGGTAATCGGTCGCAGATGTTGACGAATTTAATGAAAACGGCCGTTCAGTACGATCTGTTTCCCACATTAATCAACACCTTACAAGCAACAGCAACAGCATTTTCGCAAAAATTTGAGCATATCATCCAAACTCACCCCCAATTGGGTTCACATTTAACCCCTTGGCAAGATCGTTGCCTGTCAACCATTCAAATTCTGGAACAAATAAAATCTGAAACCATGTCATCATGACCCACACAACAACCTCTCATTCTGATTCGATCTTCGCTGCCACGCTGGAGTGGTTACGCGAAGATTCCGCTTTTTTCACCCGCCCTGCCACCACTATTCGCAGCTTTGAAAGTAAAAATTTACGCCCTGATTTGCTAGCCGGTTTGACTGTGGTTGTGGTGATGCTGCCTCAGGCAATGGCTTATGCATTAATTGCCGACTTGCCACCGCAAACCGGCTTGTATGCTGCAATTGTGGCTTCGATTGTGGGTGTGTTATGATGAAGCTGAGTGACTTTACAAAATTGTTGGGTGTTGATCATTTTTTCTCGCAAGAATGTGCGATTGAAAACATTTTTAAGATTTTGGATCCGGCAGTGTGTATTTATCGGTGTCCGCATCGCATTTGGCGAGAATGTCAAAGCTTGCCCAAAAGTGATGAAGATTGTCGAATTGATATGGAGGCTAAACATGGACGGCGGCATGGTGGCATGGGAAGCAGCGGGGCTGCCAGCGGTGATTGGCTGAACCAGGCCTATTTTCGAGGGATGTTATTGAGATTCTTTACAAGTTTGTATTGATTCGCGTTCCTATGTAACATAGTGGCAAATCTAAATCTTTTGCAAGGTTGCAATATGACAGCGGAAGCCACACAAACCACAAATTTTGAAAATTACCCATACCCACGCCGCCGTATTTGGCGCTATTTACTGCGCCGATTCGGCTGGTTTTTACTTGGTTCATTAACGCACATGGAAGTAATCGGTTTGGAAAATGTGCCAAAAGATGGCCCCGTCATTGTGGTAGCTAATCACTTTAATGCGACGGATGTGGCTGCCATGATTGTGGCGATTGATAAACCAATGGAGTTTTTGGGCGGCAATCAATTTGCATTGGCTCCCACGCTGCTCAAATGGCTGCCTCATCTTTGGGGGTTTTATCGAGTGCGTCGGGGGGCTGTGTCACGTGATGCAATGCATGCGTCAACGGCCGTTCTCGCGCAAAACGGCTTCCTCATGATCTTCCCCGAAGCGGGTGCCTGGGCCAATGTATTACGCCCCCCTCGTCCTGGCACTGCCTTCATCGCCGACCGGACAGGGTCCCAACTGCTGCCAGTTGGGTTGGATGGCATGATCAATATCTTTCCGGCGCTGAGAAAACGGCAACGCGCCAAAATTACAATTCGTATTGGCAAGCCGTTTGGGCCGCTGAAGGCGGAAGGGCGCGGGCGGGCGCGACGCGACAAACTGAATGAGATTGGCGACACGATTATGCAGCACATTGCGGAACTGCTGCCACCAGAACGACGCGGCATGTATTCGGACGATCCGGTTTTGCGGGCTGAAGCAGAAAAGGTGGCGGAGTATCCGTTTCATGATTTGAATCCGATGGGGGGATAAACGGCCGTTTTTACAGGTGTGACGCACGTTGGAAGTGCGTCACACCTATGGAGTTGATACATGTCTGATACAACGTCTAAATTAACCGACAGCCGTTTAGCTAATTTAGGTGCCCGAGCGATTCACGATGCGTTTCAACAGTATCGGATGGCGTTTACGGCCGTTACTCGCCGCGCCAAACCCCGCTTTGAAACATGCGATTGGCCTGGAGCACGGTCCGACGCTGCCGAAAGGTTGTCACTTTATCGCCAACACATCGACCAGATTGTGGCAGACATCAAAGAATTATTAGCCGAACGGATCGATCAAAAACTGGTTTGGGCCAGCATGAAGGCCGTTTTTTCAGGTTTGATCACCTTTCATGATGATTGGGAAATTGCCGAAACATTTTACAACTCCGTCACCCGGCGCATTTTCACCACCGTTGGCGTTAATCCGCAAATCGAGTTTGTCTCAACTGATTTTGAAACGCCACCCACCCAGGCCACACACTCAGCCTATCGCGTCTACGGCATGTCGGGCGAAACGATGTCGTTGGTTCAGCAAATTTTGGCTGACTATCAATTCAAAGCTGACTTTGCCGACTTGCCCCGCGATTTGCTCATGATCGCAAAAGAAATTAACCAAAAACTAAAAGCGATTGGTGCGTTGCGCATTGTAGAACGGATTGAAATGGTGGAGTCTGTTTTCTTTCGGGGAATGGCGGCTTATTTGGTGGGCAAACTGTATAGTGGCTCGCATCAAGTGCCGTTTGTACTGGCTTTGCTGAATACCGACGAGGGAATTTTGGTGGATAAGGTGCTGATGGATGAGGACAGCGTTAGCATTTTATTTAGCTTTGCCCGGTCTTATTTTCATGTGCAGGTAGAACGGCCATACGATCTCGTCCAATTCCTGAAAAACATCATGCCCCGCAAGCGTACCGCCGAACTCTACATCTCCATCGGCTACAACAAACATGGCAAAACTGAACTTTATCGCAACTTGCTGCAACACCTAAACGCCACTGACGATAAATTTGAAATTGCGCGGGGTCAAAAAGGGATGGTGATGACGGTCTTCACCATGCCAAATTACGATATGGTGTTCAAAATCATCAAAGATCAGTTCGCCAAACCAAAAAAAGTAACACGCAAACAGGTTAAAGAAAAATATGAACTGGTGTTTAAACATGATCGTGCCGGTCGGCTGGTGGATGCCCAATCATTTGAACATTTGCAATTCGAGCGTTCCCGATTTTCTGATAGTTTGCTTGAGGAATTGTGTGCCAAAGCGCCGGGTACCGTTCAAGTCGAAGGAGATCATGTAATTGTGCATCACACCTATGTACAGCGGCGCGTGATACCTTTGGATTTATATGTGAAAGAGGCACATGATGAAGCGGCCGTTACTGCAATTTTAGATTATGGACAAACGATGAAGGATTTGGCAGCAACCAACATTTTCCCCGGAGACATGCTGCTTAAGAATTTTGGTGTGACACGACACGGCCGTGTTGTCTTTTACGACTACGACGAACTATGCCTGCTCACCGATTGCAAGTTCCGCAAAATCCCGGCAGCGATGAGTTATGAAGATGAGTTGTCTGACATGCCCTGGTT
>QQUD01000679.1 GCA_008501785.1 Chloroflexota bacterium | reverse complement strand
ATCAGGCTCAACACTGATTTCGATGGCAGGCCGGTAAGACAGACCCGTTGCCAGCGAAAACGCGAAATCATCGACGGCAATGTGCGTGTGAATGTGTGGGCGCGGTAACGCTTCCCATTTGTCCTCAAAGTCAATCGCAGGTGCATCAACCGTACAAACAAAGCTGGATTCCAGCCGGCGCTTTTCGCCGGGGGCCAATGTGACCTTGCTTTGGAAATTGATGTCAACGCCTTCATCCGCATCGGTGTGCAGCATCACAGTCATCGGCATCGTGGTTCGGTTTTCCAGACACCAACTGATGCCATACCGAAACCCTTGCGCCGGATTGCTGTCATCAACCACCGCACATGCGGCAAAAGTTGGCGTTTCGATACCGGTAATCGATTGCCCTTCACGGTCAATAATGGCATTTAGATAATCGCCATTATTTTCCCAACGACAGATGTACACTTTCATGTCACCTGTTTGTGGGTGGCGCATGTCGTCTGGCACTTGTTGCAGCTCGCGGCTGAAATCTTTGTACCAATCTGTTTTTTCGAAAAACGATTTGGCAAAAGGCAGCTGCCGTACAGCCGGGATAAAGTTTTCCATGTGTACATCGACGCCAGGGGTCCAGTAAAAGCCCACCTTTTTGTAAAGCGGAATCGATTTGAGATTGCCAGACCAGGTGCCAATGGTCATGCGCTGGTAGCTATTTTCGGTGGCACACTCGACCATTTGGTTGAGCATGAGACGGCAAAGGCTTTTTCCCTGAAAGTCGGGATGGACATTCAGCAGCGGTACGTAACAGCTTACACCCGATTGATTGGGCGTATCGCGCAAGCTGCCATATCCTACGATTTTGCCGTCATCTTGCTTGACAACGAGGTTCATCAAGTAATCAACTTCGCCCATCCATTTTTGGACACGTTCTGCCGTCAGTGGAACGCCTCGGGTGAATGTTCCTGGCCATTGATCATCACTTTCGTTCCACATTTGGGCCAGCGATGGTGCGATTTCATCTGAATAGGATTCAATTGTAAATTTGGTCATGATTTTTCCTCATGAAAAAAGCTAGAGCTAGAGACGAGAGCTAGAGGTCTTTTCTTCCTCTAGCTCTGGCTCTATCCTCTAGCTTTCGTCTGGTATCTTTTTATGAAAGTCGAGATAGGCAGGTTGGGGCTTGTAGCCTAACTGCATGTTGATCTGGTACATCGGGTTGTTTTCTTCGTTGTCGGTTTCGATGATGTCGATGCCGAGTGATTGGGCCAACTCGATGTTTTTAACCTTTAATGCTGTGGCTAAACCACGACGCCGATGTGAGCGCAGTGTGCCTGTTAATCCGGTGAATAACTTGTCTGGATTGGCTTTGCTTTTCCAGAGGGTGCTGGTGCTGACAAAACGGCCGTTTTCCTTCGCCAACAAAAACGCTTCTGGGAAAAAGTTCGGATTATCTAAAATCTTGACAAATTCCTCAAAAGGTTGAATCTTTGTTGGTTCTGGGGATGGAACGTCTTCTTCAACAGCAATTTCCAACTGCCACACTTTTTTTAGCCAATCTGGGTCATTTTCCATCAATTCAGCTGCGGATTTAATCTCAATATCTGACGCGGCTACCCGCTGGATAGCCTTTTCAAATGGTTGTGGATCAAAATCAGGCACATGCAAATGCGAAATTGGATAGCGCATCACTTGCTCAAACCCACGCTTGGTCAAAAACTGAATTGATTCAGGTTTGCTTTCACGGGTATCGGCTGTGAGTGCGACAAATTCAGGCTGCTGCTGCAAGATGTTGATCACATGGTCGTAAAAGAAGGTGCCAATGCCCTGACGTTGAAAATTGGGGTGGACGGCTGCATTGAAGTAGAACTTTCCTGGTCGTGGCGACCACCACGTTTCGCAGTAGATGCCGTAGGCGACCATACGGCCGTTATTCTCAACAACCAAGCGCTGCCAATAATATTTTGGATTTCTTGTTTCATCCCGATATTTGTAATGATCGACATCTGCTTTATCTTCGGGCCAAACTGCATTCCAGATCGAAATAACGGTTTGATAATCTTCGTCAGTGCGTTCAAATGGTCTAATTGTTAACTGTGACATAATTTCCTCACTCGTTCAGGTGCGACGCACTTTTAAAGTGTGTCGCACCTCGTTTTACAAATTTATTCCTAGAGCGATTAACTCATCTTTGAAGTTAATCGTGGGGGTGAAGTGGATGCCGTGCATGCCCACTTCATGAGCACCTTTTATATTGTGTTGAAAATCATCGATGAACACTGCCTCTTCAGGAATGCGCCCGAGACGGGCCAAGGCTGTTTGGTAAATTTGGGGACTGGGTTTCATCACCTTTTCCTCGGCAGAAATAATGATTTCGTCGAACAAATCGGCGATGTGGTGGTCATGGGTTAACTCACGGCGCAGGTCGTCGTGGTAGTTGGAGATGATGGCGGTTTGGTAACGGCCGTGTAACTCTCGAATCAGCGCTACCAGTTCCATATCGAGCACATCACCTGCCCAAAAATCATGCTGGAAGGCGGTCAAATCGCCGTTGACAAGCCCTAGGCGTGTGCCTACCCAGCGCCACAGCTCTGCATGGCTAATTTCGCCAAGCTGTGCTTTTTTACCCATGTCACTGTTAAAAACGATTTGTTCAGATTCCCATTGCTTGAGACCCAGCTTTTTTTCCCAAGTACGACGATAACTGTGATTATGTGTGCGCAGAAGTACGCCTCCGACATCAAAAATAATGGCTTTTATCATAATTTTCCTCCCTAAATTTTTGGACAAAACAGCGTTTTGTCCTACGGTTGGCAACAAAAAAAGGACGTAGGTGAGATACCTACGTCCTTTGAGGGCTGTTTTGTGCTAATCAGACGGGTTTTGTAACTGAGCAGCAGGCAAAATAAAAGGCCGCAGGCATCGTGTGCGCTGCGGCCTTTTTTGTTAGTTGTTTCGTGTAGCTAACAGGCGGTAGACGCACTCCGAGTAGGAGAAGGGGCGATTCCAGACGGATTGGATCGACCAACTAATACGATGCTTTGTGTAAATAATTTATCCATCAGTTAGAATTTCTCCTTTGATCAGTAGTCACAGTTGCCTGCGCCGGGCACAGTTGCCTGCGCCGGGCACAGTTGCCTGCGCCGGGCACAGTTGCCTGCGCCGGAACATAATTTATCATACACTATGATGGTTCGTCAAGGGGTTTAGCAAAACTGAGTATAGCAAGAAATCGTGGGGACAAATGAACAGACGATAATTTGCCACCTTCGATGAGGCGTGAACGCCCCATCTACGAGATGAAAGCCCTTTCAGGGCTAAGAATCCGTCAGGCCCGGAGGGCCTTCCACCTCGTAGCCAGGGGCTTCAGCCCTCGGCGGGTGCGGCAGATATTTTGTCCCCACAAATCGTTGCAATACTCAGCAAAACTGCAGCAATTTTCATTCTGCATTTTAGTCTAGGGAATATATGAAAGAGTCGAAAATTGAGGTGATATTCGCTTTTCCAGCGTTTGCAGCATTGGTCTGGCTTGTTCTTGTGACGAGTTGGCAAGATGTTGGCGATGTGCTGCTAATTTTTTGTATCGCATTAGGTTTGCATTTGGCTTTTGGGTGGCTCAATTTGTCTGTTTTGTTTGCTGGTGAAATGGCAAAAGTGCCAGGGTCACACGGCCGTTTTATCACATGGGCTGCCGTTTTGTTGATTGGTCCGATAGCATTGTGGATTGATGTGATTGGTGCAGTAGCTAAAGTTGGGTTTATATGGCGAAACGGCCGTTTGCATCTACCTAATGGAAACGGAAAATGGTTGCAGCACTTGCAGCCTCTATTTATCACAGTGATTCGGGATACGCTGATTGGTTTGATAGCTGTTTCACTGCTTGGTATTTGGGGTGGGGCTTTACCCACTATTGGTTTTGTTAATGCAAATATTGTTTTTGCATTAGAATTGCTGATGGCTCGGGTTGTTTTGGTGATGGTGGTGATGGCAGTTGTTTTTTTTGTGCAAGGTTACGCTGTTTTACTTCACTCCTTGTTCGGGGGCAGCAGCTTTTCAAATTTAGCCGCGCTGTGCTCATATTTTATATTTTGCCAGAATCTTTTTCCATT
>QQUD01000875.1 GCA_008501785.1 Chloroflexota bacterium | reverse complement strand
GTTACCATGGCCCAAACCCTCGACACAGTCGGACTCGATTTGGCGCAGCTTAGTGGTGAAGAAGTGCCGAAGCTGATAGGAGATGAAGGATCGCCGATATACGGCCGTTCTTACAAAGCCCTGCGTCCGTCATCGCTCGCGGAAGCTGAGGCAGATGCGGAGTGGTATGTTCCAAAAGAGAACAATCAACAATCAACAATTAACAATCAACAATTAACAATTCCTGCGTTGCTGATTGATACGTATCATCCAACGCTGCGTGGGGGGACGGGGGAGACGGGAGATTGGTCGATGAGTGCCAAGCTGGCTGAAATGATTCCAGGGTTGATGTTGGCCGGTGGCCTCAATGCTGACAATGTGGCGGATGCGGTGCGGCAAATACGGCCGTTTGCCGTCGATGTCGCCAGCGGCGTCGAAGCCAGCCCCGGCAAAAAAGACCACAATTGGGTCCGTGCCTTCATCCAAAACGCTAAATCCATTAACAATCAACAATCAACAATTAACAATTAATAATTATGTCAACATCTCCCTTCAAAACCCTCACCTCCCGCATCGCCTGGTCTTGCCCCTGGTATCACGTTCGTCAAGATGACATTATCATGCCAGATGGCGAGCAAGGCATTTACAACGTTATTGAACATCCTGGCGCGGTCTGGATTATTCCAGTCACGCCAGATGGCAACATTGTGTTGATTAATTCTTATCGCTATACCGTTGATGATTGGTGTATCGAAATCCCCGCTGGTGGCATCAAGCCGGATCAATCCTTGGAAGAGGCGGCGCGGGCAGAGCTGTTGGAAGAGGTGGGGGGAACGGCCGTTACCCTCGAAAAAGTCGCCCAATTCTACACAATGAACGGCATCGGCAACGAAGTCGCCCACGTCTTTTTAGCAACCGGCGTCACGCTGGGTCCAACCAATCACGAATCAGCCGAAGTTCTCGAGCTATTCCCCACCCCCATCAACAAAGCCCTGCACATGGCTAGGTCCAACAAAATGAGCGATGGCCCGTCTGCACTGGCGTTGCTGCTGTGTGCAGATCGGTTAACCGCATTACTGTAGTTGTGCCAGACAGGAAGCAAACGGCCTTGGTTTGCAAAAGTTGTTCTGTCCCTTGCCTGACACAGCGGTGGCGGTGACAAACGGCCGTTTCCCTCTTGACCCCCCTCCAATTTTTAACTTAAAATCAAGATGTCTCGCGCTGATTGTGTTTTTCGGGAACACATTCACTCCATACTCCATATCCAGCCAAGCAAGAGAAACAAATAGTTCAACGGAGGATTTGAAATGAAAAGCAAGTTGCTCGGATTCGGCAGTTTCTTCTTCCCGGCTTTCATTGTATTTATAATCATCACTGTCATGCTCATGCCAATGTATGTGGATATGGAAGGTGAAATCCCTGTACCCCTTCGCCCCTATGTTGTAGGGAGTTTGATTCTACTTTTTCTATCCGTTATTGGACTATGGTTCTTCATTATCTATGATATTGTTCATGCCGTCAGAAACCCAAACTTATCTACTAAAACTAAGATTTGTTGGATTTGTGCGATTTGGTTTCTAAATATTTTTGTCATCCCAATCTACTGGACAAAGCATCTTAGACAGGTAAGTTTGAGATGAATACAGGTATTTACAAGGTTCAAAATGGCAATTTCAAAGAAATAAACTCTGTTGAATAAGCAGAATCAAAAAAGAAGTTCCCATTTTTGCGATATAATTTGAATAGGCGACACTTTTTTCGATATTGTGAAGTTATTAGCCGATTAGGTAATTCCTATGAAAATGACACGTGCAGAGCAAGAAGCATTTTTAACAGAAGTGCATGTTAGCGTCATTGCTATCAACGCCGAAGGGCGTGGTCCCGTGACAATGCCAATTTGGTATAAGTATGAACCAGGGGGTGAGATTGTGATGACCACACAGGCAGATTCGCTAAAAGCGGTAATGCTGCGAAAAGCAGGCCGGTTCACACTTTGCGTACAGCAAGAAACATTGCCCTACAAATACGTCACCGTCGAAGGCCCCGTCACCAACATCACCAATGCAGATCTGGAAAAAGATATACGCCCCATTGCTGAACGCTACCTCGCCCCCGAACGTGCTAATCGGTTTGTCAACTCCCTCCGTAACTCCCACGAACTGGTAATTCGCATGAAGCCAGAACGCTGGTTCAGCAGGGTTTTTAATTTGTAAGGAGGATGACAGAGACAGAGATAGAAAAATTTCTTTGTCTCTGTCTCTGTCTACGTCTCTGTATATTATGAAAATCCTACTCATCGGTGACAGCATTACGGAAGGGGTTGATGGTTTCAGCTATGTGCGCTTATTACAGGCGGATTGTGTGGATTGTGCGTTTGTGAATTTGGGGTTGGGAGGAGATACGCTGCATGGGATTAGTCAGCGGCTGTTTGCGGAACTGGCGCACACACCAGAATATGATGTGATTGTGTTTGCGGCTGGGCATAACGATTTGCTCATTCCACATATGCAGCAAGGGTCACCAGCGTTTCAATTTATTGCCCGCAGCCTTCTCAAACGCGGCTGCATACCCACACCTGACAGCTCATCTTTTGCGTTCAAATTGCAATCGACTATTGATAAACTGCCTGCTGTTTTTAATGGCAAAATAATTCTTACCACACTCAGTTGTTTGGGAGAGCGGCCCGAAAATGATCTGAACCGAAAGCGACAGCAGTTAAATGTGGCGATTCGGCAGGTGGCTTATAAAAACGGATTGCATTTGGCTGATGTGGGGGCAGTTTTTGATACAAAGTTGAGAGGGAAGAAAACGGCCGTTACCGTCCTCAGCAATCCCTATGCGATGATCACAATCGACAAACTCTTGTCACGCACGCGTGCTGGTGTGACGCAACTCAGCCGCCTGCGCCACACGCACCTGACCATCGACGGGGTTCACCTCAACTACGAAGGGGCCATGATTTACCGGGACACCATCCAGGCTTGTTTAGAGAAAATATGACACTCAACACTTGGAACATTTGTTCTGATTTGATAAAATAAATGGGTTGAAATAGAAACGGCCGTTACCCCCACACCACTAATAAGGAGGGCACCCGTGTCCTACAATTGTGAAGTAAAAGAGCAACCTGCTCAACCCGTTTTATCCATTCGTACCCGCACCCCCGTACAGCAGCTTCCTCAAGTTTTGGGCGAAGTTTACGGCAAGATTGGTCAATACCTGGGCGAACGCCAGCAACCTCCAGCAGGTGCGCCATTTGCCGCCTACTACAACATGGATATAGAAGATTTGGATGTGGAAATTGGCTTCCCTGTCGCCACAAAATTGGCTGGAAAAGATGATATTCAGGCCAATGAAATTCCTGAAGGTCATATTGCATCCTGTCTGCACGTTGGACCCTACAATGAAGTTGGGCCAGCTTATAAAGCGCTCACTCAATATGTGAAAGAGCAAGGGTTTGAACCAACCGGTATCGCGTATGAGTTTTACCTGAATGACCCAATGGAGAATCCACCAGAAGCATTACAAACACAAGTCTTGTTTACACTTAAAAATTAAATTTGAATGGCGTGGTGGGTAACGGCCGTTTCTCCCCACAACTTCAAGTCAATCACAACAAACACAAAGGAATTGCAATGGATACCACACGCTTACACACGTATCTACAATCACGCACATACGCTGGCAACTTTTCAGGCGTTGTCCACATCACGCAGGGTACAGATGAACTGTACGCCAACGCATTTGGCTATGCCAGTCGTCCCTGGAAAATACCGAACAGTCTCGACATGCGCTTTGATACGGCGTCGATAACAAAATTGTTTACGGCCGTTTCCATCCTCCAGCTCATCGATCAAGGCAAACTTAGGTTTGACACCAGTGTGATCAACTTTCTCGGTTTAAAAGATACACAAATCTCGGAAGATGTAACAGTTTATCACCTGCTGACCCATACCTCCGGCATCGGCGACGATGTCGAAGAAGAAAATGGCGAAATCTACGCAGAATTGTGGAAAACTAAACCCAATTACATGGTCACAGAAACCCGTGACTTTTTGCCCCAATTTATTCACAAACCTCCCAACTGCCCACCTGGACAAGGCTGCCGCT
>QQUD01000733.1 GCA_008501785.1 Chloroflexota bacterium | reverse complement strand
CCCCAATCCATCCAGATATTCAAGTTTGCCAAATCGACCTCTGTATAAGTTGAAAGCGAATTATTCACAGCACGGTCGGTTTCATAGCGAAGATGGCTACTATTATTACCAGAAACGGCCGTTTCCCTCCTCTCCGCCCCCAAAGACAAAATGATCACTGGCGAAGTCATCCTGCTCCCCGGCGAACTGATCCGGCGTGGCTCAGCCCGTCTAAAATAATTCTGCTCCCCTCGAAATTTTGATCACAATTCTGCACGCCATGCTTCTGTCACATTATGGCGTGGCAGCTCTCTAACCCGCAAACCAGATTTTTGTGCATCTTCATACGTTTCAAAAAACGATGTAATCTGATTAGATAAATCCGTCACAATCGTGTTGTATTTTGGGTTAGACGCAAGATTGATGGTTTCTCGTGGGTCAGTGTAAAGATCGAACAGCTCAACTTCATTGGTTGCATGACGCCTGAGCAGCTTGTATCGTTGCGTACGAATCATGCGCAAATCGCCATATTCGCCAAATTGTACATCGCGCCAATCTGAAACATGAGCTGAATTATCCAAGAGAGACAAAAAGCTACGACCAGGATATTTTTTATTTTCTGGATCGGGCAAAGGAATTTCGGCATATTCAGCTACCGTCTGGAAGAGATCCGTGTGATCAACAAATTCACTGCGACGCTGCCCACCAAACAAATGACCCGGCTTATTAAAAATCATTGGAATACGGATCGATTCTTCAACCATGTTCAAGGGCAGTGTGCCATTCCCCTTCCCCCAAATGCCATGATGACCGCAGTTGAGGCCGTGATCGGCGGTGTAGATGACAAGGGTATCTTCTCGCAGACCTTGGGCTTCTAGCTCGTCTAGCAGACGCCCCACGCCCTCATCGATTTGAGAAACGGCCGTATAATATTGCGCCTTCAATTCATGTTCCATTGTCCGGTCTTGTTTAACTGATTCTGTATTTTGTCGCCCAAACGAGTACATCTCATCTTTGGGGATGTCGTCAAATGTGCAGTTGCGATAATGCGCAGCCAATCTCTCAGGATGTTTCTCCCACGGGCTGTGGGTGGATGTGTAGCCGACGAAGAGAAAAAACGGCCGTTTTTTATCCCGCTCCTGCAAAAATTTAACCGCATGGTCTGTAATAATCGGCGTTTTGTATCCAGGTAATGGTTTCATCGTGCCATTCTCGCTAAAGCGATAAGTTGAATCATGCGCCATCGGATAATCACCACTGAGACCAAACCAATAATCAAAACCAGCAACCAACGATTCATCTGCGCCCAAGTGCCATTTTCCACAAAGTCCCGTTTGATACCCTGAATCTGACAAAAGTTGGGCAAGCGTGGTTTCGTCCTTTAGCCACGGGTAATGATGAATGGCCGGATCTGTTGAAGACAGGTAATCGTGGATACCGTGTTGGGATGCCAAACGACCTGTGAAAAAGCAGGCGCGAGAGGGTGAACAAACAGGGGTGGGCGTAAATGCATTCATCATTTGCACACCAGTTTGCGCCAGGTAATCTAGATTGGGTGTGTGCAGTTCTTGATTGCCGTAAGCACCCATTGCCCATTGGGCATGGTCATCACTCATCAAGACAAGCACATTATCTTTTTGAACTTCCATGATATTTCTCTCAACTCACTAGAGTTGTTCCTTAATAAAGTATTACTCTTGTCATTCCCGCGCAGGCGGGAATCCACTCCTCTCATTAAGATGGATGCCTGCCTTCGCAGGCATGACAATCATGCGTAGTTGTTAAATGGGAACAACTCTATTATTAAAAAAACTTAAAGATGCCCTCGCGGTTCAAGAATGTCATGAGCCGCACCGGCAGCTTTCAGCCAATTAATGAATTGATCATGCATTCTCTGGGCAACCTCTGGATATTGGTGGTATAGATTTTTACGATGGCCCACGTCTTCTTTGGTTCGGTACAGTTCTACCGGTGCGCCTTGCACGCTGTATAACAAATCCCATTCGCCATCAGTGATTGAACTAGGGGAGATCTCTTGCACTTTACGCGCATTGTCATCAACTGTTTTGCTAAAAGCTCCAAGCTTTTCAAATGGGGCGCTGGTGACCAGAATGTCTCGTACAGCAGCTTTCTCCCCGCGCACCAGTGGCATGATTGAGTGCGCCTGGACCCGCTCTGGTATGGCTACACCAGTCAGATCAAGGATCGTGGGCATGATGTCGGGCAAAGCAACCAGTCCGGGGATGCGACGGCTTGTTTCACCTGGTAGATAGAGCAGCAGGGGCACTTGAATCAGTTCATTGTGCAAGGGTGAGCGAAAGGTTAACCGTTGGTCTACTGTCAATCCCAAAGCGAACCCTTCTTCTAGCGAAGCTTCGATGGGCCAGCGAAAGCTGCGCTTACCAAATTGGCCATGTTCGCCAAAGTAGAAACCGTGATCTGAGAGAAAGAAAACGGCCGTATTCCCCAACAAATCCAGCGTTCTCATCTTATCCCAAAGGCGGCCAAACCAACTGTCCACCATTGAAATCTCCCCACAATAACAAGCGTGCGCAATTTCCAAATCGCGCTCAGTCACCCCATCTTCGCGATAGTTCCAATAAGTTGGCTCCACAATTTCCCCATCATAGTCTGGCAAATAAGGCGTCACGTAATGGTGCGGCGGGTCCCAAGGTTCATGCGGGTCCCACGTATCCACATAAAGGAAAAATTGCTCTGTGTGATGCCGTTCCAGCCAGCCCATCGCTTCGGTAAACGTGCGCGGAGAACAATAATCCGATTCACCTCGTTGCCACATATTCACATCTTTCCGATGCGCATCAGTCTGGCCACGGACGAAAATAAAATCCTGAAAACCGCGATCATGCCCATACCCGTTGCGCATCACAAAAGGCGTATCCGCGACACCGCAAGTCGAATACCCAGCTTTGCTCAGGCAGCTTGCCAGTGTCGTCTCATCTTGTGGCAGCGGGCCCCAGGGAAGGTAGGTAAATGTGTAACGCCCTGTCATCAAGTCGGCTCGCGCAGGCACCGTGGGGAAGGATGCCGGATAACAATCTTCAAAGATGAGTGACTGTTCAGCAAAAGCTGCCAGATGCGGCGCAATTACCTTTTGATTGCCATAAAAAGGCAAATGATCACGTCGCAAAGTGTCTGAAACCACAACAATAATATTCATAGAATGCTCCGCTTACTCAAGCAAACGCCATGCCTCTGTATGGTTATGACGAGGCAGTTCTCGCACGCGCAAACCGCTTTTTATGGGGTCTTCATAGAGCGTAAAATGTTGTTCCAGTTGCGTTGTAAGCTGTTGCACCAGTGGTTGGTGATCTGGATCAGCAAACAGATTGATAGTTTCACGAGGGTCCGCCAGCAAATCGAACAGTTCGCAAGGCCCGTTGGGATAACGGCGCACGAGTTTGTGGGTTCTCGTACGAATCATGCGTAAATTGCCATACTCGCCAAATTGAACATCACGCCAATTTCGCAAGCTGCCGCTGTTGTCCAGCAAAGGGAAGAAATTGCGACCTGGGAAATAATCTTCCTCTTCAGGTAGCTCAATTTGAGCATAACTGGCTAACGTTTGGAATAGGTCGAGATGGTCCACTGGTTCCTGTCGGCGCTGACCACCAAAAAGGCGTCCTGGCTGATTGAAGATCATGGGTACGCGAATTGATTCTTCTACCATGTTCAAAGGAAGGGTCGCGTTGCCCTTGCCCCAAATACCATGATGTCCACAACACAGCCCATGGTCGGATGTATAAACGATCAACGTATCTTCACGTAAACCCAGCGCTTCTAGTTCATCTAGCAGCCGCCCCGTCGCTTCGTCAATCCGAGAGACCGAAGCGTAATACTGCGCCAGGGCTTCTCGCGGATTGAATCTTGTCGGCGCAGTTGATTCCACCATCTGTTTGCCAAAGTGGTACATTGTGTCTTGAGGAATATCGTCAAAGGTACATTGACGGTATTGAGCCACAGACCTTTCGGGATGATCTTGCAACGGCGCGTGTGTGGCTCGGAAGTTGGCCATGAGAAAAAACGGCCGTTTCTCATCTCGTTCATTCAGAAAATTGATAGCATGATCCGTAATCAAGTTCGTCTTGTAGCCGTTT
>QQUD01001123.1 GCA_008501785.1 Chloroflexota bacterium | reverse complement strand
CCCTTTTGCGTGTACCGATTTGACAGCTTTAAAATCTTTTAATGCCATTTTTCCCGCTGTTTTTATCCAGGTTTCTACTTGCGGCACAAGATTTACATAACTACTAAGTTGATCGTTGTTTTTTTGATGCAACACCATCGCCTCCTGTGTTAATTGTTTTGTAATATCATTTACGGTAGGTTAGGAAGCAACTGGTGGCACTTGGTAAACGTTGAGTAATTGCTAAGGATTCACTTGGCAACAATTTAGGGATTAAGAGAATATCAAACCTCTTAATCCCCTAAACCTCTTAATCTTCCGAAAGACTCCTGATTAAAGCGGCTGTCCTTCGGGAAAAAGCTGATATCCAGCATCATCTTGATCGCGCCAAGTGATTAAATAAAGAGGTTCAGATGGATTTGGCTCAATTTTGAGGCGGATGGCACGGATTAACTGGTGCAATGACTGTTTTTGCGAAATGGGATCATGGTCATTTGCCCAGACCATCAAAATCAATGTTTCATAAGTATGCCGTTCGTAAGGGTGTTTGAGTAAAAAAGAGAGCAGCGTGGCTTCTTGTGGTGCTAGTTTGACCGGCTCGGATGCTTGTAAGATAAGATCGCTTTTTTCGTGTTGGGTTAATTTGCCGATTTGTTTCTCTTCTTTCTGTAAGTGAATGTAGGCTGCCCAGAGCAAACTGTTAATTTGCCATCCCTGACTGCTTTTGTGACACACACCTTTGACTGCAAGCTGCTGTAGGATGCGTTCTTCAGGTGGAGAAACGGCCGTTTCTCCGCGACGACCTTTCGTTTTCCCAAGAGCGAGCAGCGCCGATTTTTCTTCTTGAGTCAACCCTTGCCACAGCTCTTTTAGGCGATGATCAAACAGGTAGGTGGACAAAAGCTGTTCTGTCCAACTCTCTAATGGCGGTTTTGGTGATTGTTTTACCCACCAACTGGTAATAAATCGCAGCAGCACAGGAAGCCCGCCGCTTAAAGCTAGAATGTGGTTGAGTTCGCCGGGAGACGGCCGTTCCGCCACTCGATACAACGCCTGCTCAATCACCCAGCGCGAATCTGAGTCATTCATCGCACTGATCCAGCACACGTTGTTGTCCAGCAGCGGGTACAATTCTCCCAACGCTTCTCGATTGGGCAAATAAATAATTTCTCGATGCATGCCGACTATATATGCCAATATCTCTTTGAACGTATCGCGTAGGCTGCGTAGGGTAGTAAACATACGACCGTTTGCTTCTGCTGCAAATTGTTCAAAGCGGTTGAACACCAGCGTTACCTGCAACGCCTCTTTCTGAAAACCGAGCAGCAGTTCATACAAACCCGTTTGCGCGATAAACGGATCCCGGGTGCCTCGATTTTCTGCATAAATCGAGGTCACATGATCTTGCAAATGGCTGGGCAAGCGATGCCGCTGCCAATAAAACGCACGCAAAATGGCACGATACATGGTCACAGGGCTGTTCTCTGGCAAATTGCTTAAATCTACTGGTACCACAACAATGCGGGTTGCCTCTGCCTCAAGATAGTGGACCTGGAGCACGTCAGGACGGTAACAAAGAAAGTTGAGCAAATTGTTGCGACCAGCACCAGGTAAACTGATCACCGTGCCGCTGATACCTGACAAAAGCCACTTTGAGAGAATGTTAACCTCTCGCGAGCGATATGTCTCTGGATAGTTTTGCACAGCTTTGGGAGAGACCATTTTCTCCTGTTTCCTTATTAATTGCTGTCAGTTCACGAGTCACCATTGATTCAATTAATGATGAATTGTGAATGGTTGACCTGCAAAGTATTCAGAAGTGTTCAATAGCAGAGCAACGGCCGTTCCCTCTGGTGCCAATGCATAATATCCGTTTCCCGCACACGTCTGGCAGAGTGTAATCGCATCCCGCATCACTTCCCGCTCATTGATAATCTCTTCACCGCAAAGGTCACAATTTACCCGCACACCGGCGCGGCTCATTAGCTGCGCTGCATTGGGTGTGAGAGCCACTTCTCGCACACCAAACATCAGGTGGTCAGGCATACGCTGGTAGCCCAGCAAATAACCTTCCCACCGATTACGCGCTTCCGGCGCAAATTCTGGCGCCAGTTCACGGATTTGGGGCAGGGGGTGGAGACGAACGGCCGTTTCCGTCCGCGTATCAACAAAGGTCGCAGCCACCTTGCCAAAATCCACCACGCGCAGCGTACGCCGCCCGACCCAGCAGTTGGTAGCGGTAGACACGCCATCGGCAAAACAGCCGTCCGTTTCCACAATCGTCAGCAGGCGCTTCTTGGGCTGGGGCAGTTCCAACCCTAACAGCTTGCCTGCCAGCAGCCCCATGCGCACCCCCAACACCTGCCGGGGGCAAAGATGGCTGTGTAAGCCAGCAGATTGTTCTAAAAGTGAAGTCAGAGTATCAGTCATTGATTATCCTTCATTGTTGTTGCAGCATGAGTGCCTGCTTTATGGCCATAACTTCTTCTTCAAGACCCACTCTAATAGGTGTATAAGTAATTCCCAATTCCTTTTCTGCCTTACTGCCATCACATAGATATCCTGTCTTGAAAGACCTCATCTGGTCGACATTCATCCCAAGCCAGGGAGGCCGCTTGGTAATTCTAGATAATGCCGTCAGCATGTGAGCGGTAGACATCGCCATCCAACCTGGCAGTGCGAGGAATGGCAACGGCACATCTGCAATCTCACAGACCATCTTGTAATAATCTTTGAGCGTTATTTGCTCCTTCCCCAATATGTACCGTTCACCGATGTTACCATCCTTCTCAATTGCCCGAACGATACCTTCAACTACATCCTTGACATGAACCAGCACGACTGTAGAGTTATTATATGCGGTTGCTGGCATGCGCCGCTGAACTAGGTTTCTCACCACCTGGCTTGTCGCTTTGGTATCGCCCAGCCCCAACACGCCCACCGGATAAATTGACACCAGTGGTAAATCGTTTTCTTCGTGCAGCTTCCATGCAAATTCTTCGCCTTTTTGTTTTGTACGTGCATACTCGCTGAACTGTACAGGCCCTGGTTTGCTCTCTTCGGTAAACGGGGTGTCTTTGGGCTTACCATAAACGAGTGCGGTGCTGACATGAACAACTTTCATGACATCCGTTTCTAGCGCGGCTTCCATAAGGTTTTGAGTGCCTTCAATGTTTACCTTGGCAAACAGGCTTGGATCTGGCAGCCAAAATTCATAAATATTGGCAAGATCGATTACCCAATCACAGCCTTGCATTGCAGCCACAATCGATGGTTTGTCGGTCACATCGCCGTAGACGATCTCTACTCCCAGCTCTTCAAAATGTGCAATATCACTGGATGGGCGTGCCAGACACCGCAGTTCGTGATCTGTTTGGGCCATACGCCGGATCAAATGCCTGCCAATAAAACCGGTGCCACCTGTTATAAAGACTTTCATTACTACTCTCCTCGTATTATATGAAGCGAGCAGACAGCTAAATATTTTCTTTTGTTGTCTAATCCTCGCTTCTATCTACTTGTCATAGGTTTTATTTCGGCACTCATACAGCCCCAAGCTGTTTCATCATTTCTAATGCGTCCCATTCACCCCATTCTCTACCTTCAACAATCCTGTTGTCAGACAAACGATGAATCCAGGTGCCTGTCACCTTAATTGATTTTCCAGTCGCAGCAATGCCCATAAACTCGCCCTGATGTGTGCCAGTAAGTGTCAATCTAGTAACAACTTTATGATCCTCAGCAATCATATCTTCAACTGTGAAGTGCAAATCAGGAAAAGCCATCCTCATTTTGGGCGCAAATCTTTTTTCGTGTTCAGCGTACTCGTTGTCAAAGATTTCATCACAGACGTTAAGATTATTTTGGTTCCATACTTCTTCCCATAATCGACGAACAACTGCTTTGTTTTTTTCAATAGACATCATTTCCCTCATGGTCTTTGACAGCTAGATGTTACTTGCTACCAGGTCATGCTAATGACGTCTATCACCATCAGTGCCGTACGCCACCAACCAGTCGCTGCATAAATCCCCCCCCATCCGCGCCCAGCGCACGCACCGTTGGTTCGAAAAAAATACCATGAACAATGTGGTTCCCACCCAAAAGATGGCACTGA
>QQUD01000062.1 GCA_008501785.1 Chloroflexota bacterium | reverse complement strand
GAGATTGATATTCGTGTGAAGAATGCTTTTTTGGAAAGGAAAACGGCCGTTATCCGCACTACCTGTTTCGATCCAAACAATAACGAAGTGATTGCCGTTGAAACTCCCATTTCCCTGGACGCACAGCAAGAAACGATGGTTACGCAAACGGCAGTTATTCCCACCCCCAAATTGTGGCATGTCGATCAACCCAACAGGTACCGCGCCGTCACCTATCTGAAAGAAGATGATACGTTTCATGAAATATATGAAACACCGTTTGGCATTCGAACCACGCATTTTGATGTGGATGAAGGCTTTTTCCTCAATGGGGAAAACACGCTGATTAAGGGCGTTTGTTTGGATCATGATGGGGGGCTGGTGGGAACGGCCGTTCCCGATGGCGTGTGGCGGCAGCGCCTAACAACGCTCAAAGAAATGGGCTGCAATGCCATCCGCATGGCGCACAATCCCAGTTCCGAAGCGCTGTTAAATCTGTGTGATGAAATGGGCTTTTTGGTACAGGTTGAATTTTTTGATGAATGGAACAATCCTAAAGACAAACGTCTCAACAACATCGACAGGCATGATGATGAAATTTCACGCGGCTATGCGGAACATTTTCAAGAGTGGGCGGAAAGCGATCTAAAACGCACCATGCTGCGAGACCGCAACCATCCCTGCGTATTTCAATGGAGCATTGGCAACGAAATTGAATGGACGTTCCTGCGTCACAAAATGGCGACGGGTTATTTTGACGCGAACACTCCCGGAAACTATTTTTGGGCATTACCGCCCTATTCTTTCGCAGACATCCAGGAGCGGTATGAAGAGTTACCAAAAGGTCAACACGTATTGGAAAAAACGGCACGACAGTTGGCTACATGGACACGCGAAATGGATAGCACCAGGCTTGTGATTGCCAACTGCATTTTGCCATCGGTTAGCCTTGGCTCTGGATATGCCGATGCGTTGGATGTGGTGGGTTTCAGCTACCGGCAGGTGATGTATGATGCCAGCCATGAAGCCTTTCCGGACAAAGGCATCATGGGAACGGAAAATTTAGGGCAGTGGCATGAGTGGATGCATGTGATAGAACGGCCGTTTATCAGTGGTCTATTTTTCTGGACAGGCATTGGCTACATGGGCGAGTCTCATGACAAGTGGCCACAAAAAGCATTGCCTTCCGGCTTCATCGACGTAGCCGGATTTAAAAAGCCATCCTTTTACTTGATGAAATCCTTGTGGCAGGAAGACCCTGTGATCCATCTCACCACACAGACCCTGGACACTTCCCCCTATCTTGTCGATGAAAATGGGGCGGTTGTGGAGAAAGAACCCGGGGCATGGCGGCAGCGTTTGTGGGTTTGGCATGATGTGAATGAGCATTGGAATTATAAACCGGGTGTGGTAACGGCCATTGAACTGTATTCCAATTGTGATGAGGTTGAGATGTTTGTAAACGGCCGTTCTCTCGGCAGCCAACTGCTAAAAGACCAGGAAGATCGCATTTTCAAATGGGTCGTACCTTTTGAACCGGGCACCCTGGAAGCTCGTGGGGTGTACAACAACGACCAACAAGCAGCAATGATGATACAAACAGCGGCAGAACCGGCTGCCCTCCAAGTCACAAGTGACCGCTTGGCCCTCGCTGCTGATGGTTACGATGTGGCTCGTCTGGTGGCACAGTTGGTGGATGCAAATGGGCATCCAGTGAAACACCTTGAACAAGAAATTGTGTTTACGGTAAATGGGAATTGTCGTATTTTGGGCGTTGATAATGGGTCTCCGCAAAATGTTCAAGATTATCAGACAGACCGTCTGACCATATCACAGGGGCGGGCATTGCTGATTGTTCAGGCAGGGAACGTAGGGGGTGAAACGGCCGTAACTGCCACATCTGGCAGCTTGTCCAGTCTTCCTGTTAAAATCACGATTGAGGACAAAAGCAGTCCCTACAGTGAATGACAATAATGGCAGGAGGCTATTGATGATTGAAACGACAAAGAAGTTAGCTCAAATAGGGCGTGACGGCTTAATTTTCATTATTCGTGGGCAATATACGGTCGATGATGTGTTGCACATGGCAGAAACATTGGTCTCGACAGGCTGTTCTGTCATGGAAGTGACATTAAACACGCCTGATGCACTCTATATTATCAGCCATGTGCGCAAAAATTTGGATGATGCGGTGCTGGTTGGCGCAGGCACAGTGCGCACCTCTGCTCAATGGCGAGATGCGTTTAATGCAGGGGCGCAATTTACGGTTGCGCCTAATTTGGACCTGGCGACGGTGGAAACGGCCGTTTCCCACAAAACGGTGCATCTCCCTGGCGTTTTCACCCCAACCGAAGCCGAAACAGCCCATGCGGCGGGTTGCCAGTTATTAAAACTCTTTCCAGCAGGCATTGGTGGACCCAATTATCTAAAAGCAATCAGTGCCCCTTTAGATGATCTAAAATTTGTGCCGACAGGCGGCATCACGTTTGCCGAAGCGACAGCATACCGGCAGGCAGGCGCGTTTGCTTTAGGTGTTGGTGCCATAACTATAGGCCGTTCAGCAAATTCATTGGACGATTTAAAAACACAAGCGCATCAGTTGCGGCAAGCGTGGGAAGCAGGCGCAGCGTAAGACAAAACGTACGCTAATTCAGACAGATGTTTAATCACCTTCACCTGCTGGAACGTGAAAGCGAACCCCCGAAAGCCAGATCGGCAGCGCATTGTAGATCACTTTGCCTGCCCAAGCTAATAGGATAAAGGCCAGAAAGGCCAGCACCACGCGCCCACACCTGATCAATCAACTCAATCAAGGATTGTTTTTAGACCATACGCTAATCCTCGTTTCGGCACCGGCTGGATTTGGTAAGACCACATTGGTTAGTGATTGGGTGCAGAATTTACAAAAAGATGATACCAATCAAGACTCATCAATCGCCGGTCAAATTACCTGGTTATCACTCGATGAAGCAGATAATGATCCGACCCAATTCCTGAGATATTTTATTGCTGCGCTTAACCAAATTGAGACAATATATACTCCCATTGGAAATGGAGCGCTGGGCATGTTGCAATCACCTCAACCGCCAATGCCCAGAACTATCATGACTTCATTGATAAATGAGATTGCAGCCATCACGGAGAAGGTAATCCTTGTTCTTGATGATTATCATCTGATATCGGCGCAACCCATCCACGATGCCCTCAGCTTTTTGCTCGAAAATATGCCGCCACAAATGCATTTGATCATTGCCACGCGTGAGGACCCGGTCCTGCCACTTTCTCGCCTGCGTGTCCGCAATCAATTGACTGAATTACGTGCGGCTGACTTGCGGTTTACAGTGGCTGAAGCTGCCAATTTTTTGAACCAGGCCATGGGTTTAGACCTGGCAACAGAAGACATCGCCGTGCTGGAAACGCGTACTGAAGGGTGGATAGCGGGTCTGCAATTGGCTGCCCTCTCATTGCAGGGGCGCACCCACACATCCCGACTGATTCAATCTTTCACCGGCAGCAACCGCCTGGTTTTAGATTATCTGATTGAAGAGGTGCTGCAGCAGCAGTCTGAGGAGGTGCAGGATTTTTTGTTGAAAACGGCCGTTCTTGACCAACTAACCGCTCCCTTATGCAATGTGCTTACCGGACACGACAACGGACAGGCAACTCTGGAATTACTCGAAAGAAATAACCTGTTCATTATTCCTTTGGATGATGATCGCCTTTGGTATCGCTATCATCACCTTTTTGCTGATTTGTTGCGCCAGCGACTCAAACAAATCCAGACAGAACAACTACCGAGGTTGCACACAAAAGCCAGCGAATGGTATCAACAGAACAGCTTGATGGATGAAGCCATTGAACATATGCTAGCTGCTGAGGACTTTGAGCGTGCAGCACATCTGCTTGAGGGCGAAGTCGATGCGATATGGGGGCGTGATGAACATATAAAGTTGAGGTATTGGCTGGAAAAATTGCCGGTTGCATTGATAGACGCTACCCCACATTTGGGTATCATTTATGCCTGGAGCCTGTTTTCCACCGGGCAGCAAGAGGAAGCTGAACGCAGATTAAATGCCGCCGAAGATACCTTGGGCTTATGCGTTGACGATTTTGCCGATAATTTTGAGACTCGCCAGGAAAAAATTAATGACTCTGACAAATTGAGGTATCTGGGGCGGATTGCAGTCACACGGGCGTTTCTGGCGTGCGCAGCAGCAGGTAATATCTACACGCTCATTATTGCCAATCTGAAGCTGGCAGTTACCTTGACAATTGGGCAATTTACAACGGACTATAGAAATCTGCCAGCAGCAGCTCCAGTTGGCGAACGAAAACAATATGTCACAGACAATTTCGGTTGGCTGTTTGTATGCGATTTGGGGGGAAGCACTTGCTGAATTGAATGACATGGATAAGGCGTTAGAATTGGTGAAAAAGGGAGCCGAACTGACTTTGCGTGGTGGTGATGTCGCCATGTTTAGTTGGAGCCACTTGTGTCTGATGCGTGTTTTGCTTTCAACGGGTGATATGGTAGGTGCCGAGGAAACCATCCAAAAAATAAAAGTGATTGATCGAAAATTGGATTTACCTCCCTGGTTCATGAACCAAATGGCCGCAAAGCAGGTTCAGATTTATTTGAAACGGGGTGAGGTGGAAACGGCCGTTCAATTCATAACTCAACGCAACCTGCCCCTTGGCGAGGCATTTTCGCTGCAGCACGAATTTGAATATTTTGGGTTAGCAAGAGTGCTGTTCGCTCAGAGAAAGTGGAAAGAAGCGAGCGAACTTTTGCAGCAATTGCTCGAATCTGCAGAAGCAGGAGGGCGCACAACGAAAATTATTGAGAGCCTCATTTTGCAAGCATTGACTTTTCATGCAAGTGGTGGTGTTGACACGGCCGTTACACAGCTAAAGCTTGCCCTTGATACTGCCAAATCACATGGCTATATCCGTATCTTTGTGGATGAAGGACCGCCAATGGTGCAATTGCTTTACGAAGCGCTTTCACGTGGTATCGCAACAGACTACGTTCAGCAGCTATTAGCAGCATTCTTAGATGCCGAACCGGAACAAACTGCATTTACAAAAAAGGAAGGGCCAGCCTCTGAATGGGTTGAACCCCTTAGTGATCGTGAAGTTGAAGTCCTTCAATTGATTGCGGAAGGGTTGACAAATCGAGAGATTGGCAACCGACTTTTTCTCACACTCAACACGGTAAAAGCGCACACGAGGACTATTTACAGAAAATTGAACGTTAACAGGCGCACCAGAGTCAGGGCTGAAAAGTTTACGGAATATGTTTTACGACAAGGCATTGAGTACTAGTACCGTAACTTTCTAAAAATGTAGGGCGATTTGATAAATCGCCACTCTGGGCGAATTGCCAATTCACCCTACAAAATCATAAAGTTGAGGTACTAGCCCATGGATGCTGAAAACAATGCAGGAATTTGTAGGACCATCTCAAATCGTTTATGGATCAGACCTGCCTTTTTCAGAAAAGGTAGCACCAATGACTTTGAAGGATTTGAAAAAATATGAGGATTTTTCAGAAGCAGATTTTCAATTGGTCGATTATAAAAACTGCTTTGAGCTTTTCCCTCAATTAACATAGCTTCGGGGGGATTTTTTGAACAATAGGCTTTTCAAAGAATTAATTTGGAAGGTAACTCAACCTATCTGGCTGGTTTGGATAACTAACCCGCTTTTTTAGTTTTTGTGCCAAGATTCAAAGTGGTTCCTGACCTGGACATGGTGGTGGTCTTTACTGGCAGCAATTTCACTTCCAAGACCAAGGCTTTCACAATTATGGAAAAGTATGTCTTGCCAGCCATTGAGTCGCGGTTTTTGCAGAGATGAGAGATTAGAAACGGCCGTAATTCGCAGCTTTCAGTGTAAAATAGACTTAATATCCACCCCGTACATTTAAAATCGAAGGCGTATTCATCACCGTGGTATATCACCACGAATAAAAAGCTGATATACGGCTATTATTTCAGGAGGGTTAAAGACATGGACAAACCGAAAAAACAGGTTAATGTGTTGTTGATTATGACAGACAATCAACCGGCTGATTTGCTTGGCTGTTATCAAAATCATGAAATCTTTACACCCAATTTGGACAGGCTTGCATTACAGGGAATGCAATTCCAAAATGCCTTTTGCCCCAATGGCATGTGTTCGCCCAGCCGCGCTTCGATGTTAACCGGCTTGATGCCTTCCCAACATGGCATCCATACCTGGCTCGATGATCGCGTGATGGAGGAATGGCCAGAGCAGTGGAATGCTATCGAGGAATTTGTCACGCTGCCTGAAATTCTCAAATCACAAGGTTACAAAACAGCCTTGATTGGTAAATATCATGTAGGGATGCCCTTTCAGCCACAAAATGGATTTGAGCATTGGGTAACGTTTCCACATGGGCATACGTTGGATTTTTGGAATAATACGATTATTGATAACGGCCGTCAATACACCTACCCCGGTCACTCTGTCGATTGTTTTACAGAAAAAGCCATTGAATACATCCAGGGACATGATTCGAAAAGCGACCCACCATTTTTCCTGTTCCTGACCTACAATGCGCCCTATGGGCATAAACCGGCCATTCAAGGCCTGGCGCGCAACCGTTTTGCGCAGCTGTACGAAAATTGTCGAATGAAAACAGTTCCCCGCGAAGGCCTTAGCCCAGAAACTATCAAGCGATATGATCTGAAAAAACATCAAACAGGTGGCGGCATAGACTATAGTGACGAATTATCAACACCCAATGATTTAACAGCTTTACGCAATTACTATTCCCAAATGAGCATGGTAGATAATGGCGTTGGGAAGGTGTTGGCTGCATTGCAACGGCAAGGTTTGAACAAAGACACGCTGGTGATATTTACTTCTGATCATGGTTTTTCACTGGGGCACAATGGTTTTTGGGGACATGGGCAAGCTACTTGGCCAGCCAATACACATCGTGCTGCATTTAGCATTCCCTTGTTGGTGCGACACACCAATCACATTGCGCCTCAGCAAACATCCAGCTTAATGGTGAACTCAATCGATTTGTTTGCCACAATATTGGACTATTTAGGTCTGAGCCAGGTTGAAATTAATGAAAACACCCCTGCAAGAAGTTTTACGCCGCTGCTGCAAGGTGAAAAGATAAGCTGGGATAATGCTGTTTTCATGGAGCAAGAAGAAACACGCGCCATTCGCACAGACAAATGGTTGTACATGAAACGATTTCAGGGCAGTCGCCATTATCCATTTGAGGACGCCCTATTTGATTTGGAGCGTGATCGGGACGAGAAGCAAAACTTGATAAATGAACCAGATGTTTCTGATATTGGCAACGAGCTAAATGTACGCATTGATGTGTTTTTTAAACAATATGCTCACCCAAAATATGATTTGTGGCAGGGTGGTTGTGCAAAATCGAATTCAGACAAACCGTGGCTGTGGCAGGATGCTTGGGGTGATGATTGGCAGCCAGTTTTTACATAAAATGCTGTTGAAACTTAATTATGTTTTATTTGCCGTTTTCCGAGGGGAGGAGACGGCCGTTACTGAAAAACCGATATCCACCCTCGGGAATACCCCGCCACGTTACAACGAAAGATTGAGAACTGTACTGACGCAGCACTTTGCGCAAAGCACTAATTTGCTGAAACAACGCATCATCAGATACGCCTGCCCGTGAAATATCGTCCGGCCATGCAGCATTGATAATCACAGTTTTGGTAAGGTAAACTCCCTGATGTTCTAACAAGTAGCCAAGAATGCGACGTTGAATGGGCGACAAGCCTTCAATAGGCTGTGTATTCATCAAAAATTCACCCGTTTGTGTATGATGCCAGACGATTGTGTTTCCATTATTATTCCTCTCTACAAACTGGATTTGCGTCAGATGAGGGTTAGCACGAAAGAACTGAACCATTATAAAACTCCTGATATGAAAAAGCGGCAGACACGCAATCAATCGACAACGCCCCCACAGGGGTAATCTCCCAATTTAGCGAATCACTGGGCGACCTAATGCAACGCCCACGATCAAACCAATAATCAATGCAATCAAAAAAATAATAATCAACGTGGCAAAAGTTAACTCAATGATCATGACAATCTCCTTTTTTCTGGTTGGAATAAACAACTTATGACATGAGTGGGATTTTCAAAGCGATAGTAAGAGTGTAGGGCAAAATAGGGGAATTTATACTGCTGGTATGATTACAAAATGCGCCCAAAAAGAAGAGCCGCTATCGGTGAAGATAACGGCTCTGTCATCATTTCGTCACAAAAGTAACAAGCAATCTGTCAGTGCTCTGCTGGTAAATCTAACCGGTAGCCGCGTCCGCGAACCGTTTTTAAAAATTGTGGGTGCGCTGGGTCCGGTTCTAACTTTTGTCGCAAACGGCTCATTGCACTGTTTAAGCGGCTTTCATCTTGACCAAATGTTTCATCATACCTTTCGCCCAGCGCATGCTCTACAATTTCCCGGCGTTCACATAGCTGTCCCGCTCGTTGATACATGAAAGATATAATCTGATATTCCTGAACCGTTAACTCGATTGGCTGTCCAGAAACCCAAACAATTTCGTTGCTCATATCAACCCACAAGCCCGTTTCCCCTGACGGCATGGCAACTGGTGGTGTTGGAATCCAAAGTTTTTGAGAGCTTAAAGAGGCAGTTAGCAATGCATTTAAAAAAGGACGCAAGGGTGTGCGTCGATAACGTTCATGGCTGTTAAATTGAGCAAGTGTTTGCATCGCAACCACAAAACGGCCGGTTTCATAAGCTGTTAAATCACATCCTGCACGGCGTGCTGCTGCTTGTCGAATGTGTGTCAGCGCCGTGATCAGAAAGTGTGCTTGCTGGGGTAAATTTGAGGGGTCGATAGGTTCATCAAGAGAATTCGATGTGAGGAGCAGTTCTTCTACCTGAAATGCGGTAAGCAGGTCTAGTTGGGGCAGCACCTCACTTAAAATAGACATTTCTAGCGAAACAAAATCAATTAACAGAGGTGCTTGCCCCGCATACGCATAATCGATCAGCCAGGGTTTCCCTTGTTTATCAAATAAAACTGTATCGATGGTTACTTGGTTGTTTGTGCTTCCCCAGTGAACGGCCGTTAACGGTATTTCCGATAGTTTGGCAGCGTAAGCAATCGGATTCGGCAGCACCTTTCCCCCATTTCCCACCTGAAATACCAGGTTTGCCGGTTTGAAAAAAATGTCAGCCAAATTCATTGACAGCAATTGACGACAAATAGATTCTATCTTCTCTTGTAAATCACCTACATCCGCTAGCCGTTCACTAAAGAAACTAACTAACGGGGAATCATCGAGATAAGCTCGGCCACGATCATGCCACAGCGGTAGATGAGATTGATAAAGGTGCGTTAGCCCCAACAAAATGCGCTCAGAATCATGCTGGCGCAGCAGATTGCGCAAACTTTGCGTCTGTTCCAGATCGCCGCCATTAAACGTGTAGGCAATGGCTGCATAATGGCGTGAATGAACAGTTTGATAACGGTCCAAAGAGCTGCGCGCCTGTTCCGGCACATCATGCTGATACCGACTCTCCTCGCGTACAACCGCCTCAAGGCAGCCAAAACTAACAAGATATTGAGTTTCCCGATCACTTGCATCAAAAGCAGATAGGGTTAACAACAATCGTTCCGATTCATGGCGCAGCATGGGGCCAAATGACACATGCACATAGCGATAAAATAATTGACGGAATAAATCCTCAACCATTTGAATATGTTCATTGCGAAATGTCTCGTCTACAATCGGTTTGAGCATTAAAAGCAGCTGCGCAAATGATAGATACGAATCCCACTTAAACTGTAAATGCCGATTTATTTTGACATGTTTCTCTTCTGTCTGCTGCACAGCACGCACCATTGCCTCGGCACCCTCATTTTTGGCAATAAAATCAACGGCTGGCGGCAAATTTGAAGCAAACGAAGGTCCTAACACGTCCCGCACATGCTTGTAGACAGGAAAGTTTGTTAAGATGATTTTGGGGATGTGCCGGAAGCGCGGATCTTTGGCCAATGTGATGCCACTAATATCTTTTTCATCGTCATTATCTCGCATCCGGATATCAAGTATGGCAATATGAATATGATGTGTATCTAACAAATCAACAGTTTCTTCTGGTGTTTCAGCCAGCAATACATCGTATCCAGCTTTTTGCAGGAACTCCGCACGAGTGTGAAGAAATTCTGGAAGATTGTCGGCAATTAATACGCGCAGTGGACGTTGGTTCATCATTGTTTTTTATCCTAGAGTGTTTGACCCTTTACTTCGATCTACGATTTTTCATTAATGTGACTCGCAACAGCGCGTCGAACGGCGGCTAACATGACTTCTGGACCTTCAGCTTTGCTAATAAAATCAACTGCTGGTGACAGATCTTCCAGACGCGGTCGCAGAGCTGCACGAACGCCATCTACCGTTGGAAAGTTGGTCATGACTATTTTAGGGATATTTTGGTCACTATCTCTTGCCAGCGTTAATCCACTTGTATCTTTATCGTCATTATCATCCAACAGGCGAATATCGGTGATCATAATATCCACCGTGTTCGTTTTTAGCTTCTCGCGGGCGGTGGCTGGTGAAGTCGCAACTGCAACATTATATCCCGCACGAATCAAAAATTCAGATCGTGTACTCAGAAAATCTTCATGATTGTCTACCAATAACACATTTGTCATCACAAGGGCCTCCCAAATTATTTGTTTTCCTGATGGATTGTTTCAGACAAATAATTTGCCAATTGGTTAATATTCTGGTGCTTCCGAATGTAATCATATGCACCTGCCCGCATGGCGTCTCTGGCTCTTTGCCAGGTTGGTGAGGCAGTCGCAACAATGATTTTTGCTTCTGGCTGCAATTGATGCACCTCTTTAACGAGTTGTGGAAATGAACTAATTTCTCCGGCATCAATAAAAATAAGATGAAAGGAGTCTTTCATTATCAAAGAGCTAAAATTACGCAAGGTAGTCAATTTTACACAACCAGCTTGGCCAATTGCCTTTTGTAAAATATTTCCCCATTGTGCATTACTGTTCCCAGCGATGAATAAGATTTTGTAGTCCATTACTGGTATCTCCTTTTTGATTGGTGCCGTCATCATTGCATACCGAAACTGTAATAGAACTGTCTGTGGTTGCCATATTGTTGTTCGAGAATTTATCATCTCTTCTCCTTGTGAAGCGGCAGCAAAATAAGGATACTGGTACCTTGGGGGCCTGTATGGCCTACTTTCAACTGTCCATCGTAAGCCTGCACAATTATTTGGGCCATCAATAAGCCCATACCCAGCCCTTTGGCGTCTTCTGCCCGTTCAATATGTTCTATGCCAATTTTTTCATGAATTTCTGGGGGCAGTCCGCTGCCGGTATCAATAACTGCAATTTCAACAAGCCCCTTATTTAACTGGGTATGAATGGTCGCGGTTTTCTCTGGCCTGTTTTGCATGGCATCAACGGCGTTATCCAGCAAAATATCCAAGACACGGCGCAACCATTCGGCACTTGCCAAAACGGTATCTGTGTTTGTTAATTTCAATTCTAAATTGAGGCCAATTTCTCGATAGGGGCTGTTTTGCCATAATTGACGTACGCGCTCGCCGACGAGATCGTTGACGGTAACGGCCGTCATCGTTTCCTCTGAACGCAAAGGGGGCGTAAGCGGTTTTTGACGAATTTTATCTGCCGAACGCGAAATCATATCCAGACGATATTGATACGCTTCGGGGGAAAGGCCAAATTCCTGCAAGTCGCTTTTTAGCAAGATTAGCTGATCTTTGATTACCTGTGCATGGTTGGAAATATCGTGTCCCCAAATGCTGCTGGCCATGCCCATGCAGGCAACGGCCGTTCGTGCTTCCATCATGCGGTGGGTGCGTTGCAGCTCCTCATACGTACCTTGCAGCTTTCGGAAGTTATTCGCCTTATCAATCGCCACAGCCGCATGTGCTGCCAGCGTCGATAAATTTTGCACATCCTCCTTATCAAACGCATCAACTTCCGGGTGCTCTACATTGATAACACCAATAACTTTATCGTTCAGGGTAATGGGGATGGCCAACTCGGCACGAATGTTATCGTCAAATGAAATATACGTCTCATCCTCGGTTACATTGCTGACAAGCTGCGGCTGTCGCTCACAGACAGCACGCCCCATAATGCCGCGTTTCGCAACGGTAATATCAATATCGCCAATGAGTTCCTGCAAGTTTGCCAGAGTTACCCTAGGATACGCAGCAACAAACTCAAGTTTAGTTCCAAATTCCTTTACCAGGGTCAAGCAGCTAAATTGTGCTGTTGGTCCATACGTGCCTGTCAAACGCCATGCACGCTCAACAATATTATTTAACACATTATTCAGTTCTAATGATCCCGAAATGGCCTTGCCTGCCTCTTGCAGCGCCTGCAACGCCACTGCTCGACGATTGACTTTAGCGTAAAGTCGTGCGTTTTGGATGGCGTTTGCCAATTGATTTGCCATTGTTTGTAAGGCAGATACTTCTTCGGGTTGGAGGGTGATGGATTCCTGGCTTTGCACATCTAGCACGCCGATCACCTCACCGCGTGCAATCAGGGGGAATGCTTTTTCGGCACGAGTTTGGGGCAATAATGGATTTTTTAAATGGTATTCATCTTGTGAAATATCGGCTGACAGATAGGGGGTGCCGCGTCGGGCAACTTTGCCCACGATTCCCTCTCCAATTGAAAGGGAAAAGTTGTTTTGTAGCATGATCTTGCCGCCCGGTGAGGATGCCGCTCGCAATTGGGCAATTGTGGAGTTTTGTTCAAGCAAAAACACGGCCGCATGGTAGAAATCTAATTGGGAGGTAATCAGTTCTACGGTTTCTCTTAGCAATTTGTCTTCGTCGAGAATCGTGATCGCGTGGCTGGCAACCTGTGCTGCCGCATCGAGCAAGCGTGCGTGTTTGATGGTTTGTTCAAATAAACGGCCGTTTCGAATCGCAATCGCCGCCTGAGTCGCAAGCGATTCAATCGCTTCAATATTCTCCGATTTAAAGGCATCAACTGCTTCATGTTCTAGATTAATCGCCCCGACAATTTGATCCCCTTCCAGAATAGGTACAACCAGGGCCGAACGCGTCGATGACCGTGTTTCCAAATAATCATTGTTATTACGAACATCGGCAACAAGAACTGCTTCTCTCGCCTGAATCGCTCGTCCAATTAAACCAATGCGACCATCCATACCGGCTTGTAAATCAATATACTCGCTAATACGTGATTTTGTTTCATGAAATGATTCTGCAGGATATGTAGCAACCAGCCTGGCTTGTGTTTTGTCCTGAACGAGCCAGACAGACCCATAGCTAGCCTGCTTTTCATGATAGCGTACCAAATACCATGCCTGTTGAATAATAATCGTCAGTATCTCATCTAAGTCAAGCGAAACAGCAACCGTCTGGCTCGTTTCATACAAAGCAATAAGCGCACGATGACGACTTTGCTCACGTTGGTATAACTGCGCATTATGAATAGCCACCGCCGCCTGATTTCCAAATAGGCGAATATTGTCCAGTTCATCGCTGGTAAATCTGTGAAGGGTTCGGTAATTGACAAATAGTGCCCCCACGGGTTCCTGGTTAATCCACAGCGGCAGAGCAACACATGTCGCTATTCCCTCATCAATTGTAAAACGGCTGTTGCGGAACAAGTCATCGTGATTGATGTCTTCAACAATATACATTTCCCGCTTTTCGAGAATCTGATAAATAATAGAATGCGCTGGAATATGTGGCAATTGCATTGCAGCTGGCCGGTCATTTACGCCAAGCATAAATGGATACGGTTTCACCATTTCCATTTGAGCATCGTAAAAATAAAGTGTAATCGCATCACAATTGAGGGCAGTTTGGGTCCCACTCAATACTTCGTTAAGCGTTGCATCGAGCGATTCTAACGCGGTCATGCTGGCGACCACCTGCGCAATATCGCGGGTGCGGCGATAGCCATCTAACAACTTTACTTTTTTAAGCGCAAGCGCAGAGTGAACAGCAAACGTGCGTGCAGCTTTTTGTACGTCGGTGGTAAACGTTTGAGGTAGCTGATAATTTATGTATAGCACACCCAGTTTTTCTGATCCTACCTGTAAGGCAACACCCTGAAAACTGGCAACGCCAATATCTTTTAATTTAGCCCGCGTTTGGGTCGATAAGAAAGGATGTTGTGTGCTGTCGGCGACAGAATCAATGCCAAGCCAGCCTTCGGTCATGATGTGGTAGGCCATTCCCCCAGGACTCGGGGCTTCGTGATGAAATTGCTCCCATATCCAATTAGAAGATTCATCTCCTGTCCATGCCTGGAGCAAAAATTTTCCGCGCTCTTCATCAAATGACCAAACGGCCGCCGAATCAGCATCCAAAACACGGAGTGCATTACTTGTGATTTTGTTTAAAACCGTGTCCAAGCTGGTCGCGCCTGCCAGTTCCTGAGATGCTTGGCGCATCCTATCCAGACTGCGCAAGTGGAGTGCATTGTCATATGCAATCGCCGCCTGGTTTACAAATAGCTTCAAAGCTTCCAGTTCAGCAAATGAAAAATGATGAGGGATATCATAATGAATCCACATCACACCAATTCGACGACCTCGTATAGCCAGTGGGAATCCAGCAACCGCTTTGATTGCTTGTTTGATCGTATCAGGATGAACAGGCCATTCTGTGTCGGACAGTTCGCTAATTACAATTTCCTCACCCGTTTGAATGATGGTCATGGAAAGACCATGTTTACGAATTTCCAGATCAGGTGGCACAAACCCTTCCTGATAGCTGTGAACCATTCGCTGCAATTGCCCTGGTACATCAATCAAGATCAAGTTCACCCAAAGCGCTTGTGCGGCGGTTTGTGCCTTTTCAGCTATTTTTTGCAAAACCACAGCTGGTTCATCTGTCGAGACCAGTGATTGGCTTGCTGCATAGAATGCTTGCAGGCGATTTCGAGCCATTTTGATTTCAAACAACAACCGAGTTTTGTCAATTGCAATCGCAGCAGAACTGGCGAATGTCATAATTAACTCTAAACTGGCTCTTGTTATTGGCATACGCGTGAATCGATTATCAGCAACCAAAATGCCAATTGTTCGATCTCGGACAATCAATGGCGCAATGACGACAGGTGTGTGTGGTTGGTATGCTTCAAAAAAGATAGATGGAAGTTGATAGAATTCAACTGGCTCTAAAACCACGCAGGACCGTTTTTCAATAACTGTGACAAATGGATTGATTCGATCTGTTTCCAAAGGTATAGAAACTTGACGAATTCTTTCCCCTATGGGCGTGGGAGACGATGCAAATTTGCCTCCTTCCAGCTCATTTCGATATGCATCGAATTGGTACAAGCCGGTGGCGTGGCTTTCACTCCACGCTTTTTCAGCGTTTTGGGGGTTTAAATGGCCTATGCCAGACTCACCAACCAGCCATTTTTGTGAAGCATCTGTGAGCATAATGGCGGCACAGTTAAACCCTAAGCCATATCCTGCCGTGATGCCTGTTAGAAAAACGTGCAGCACATTTTCCAAATTGTCTGTCGTTTGCACATAGTTGCTAATTCGATGCAACAGGCTTAAATGATCCAAGGCTCGTTTTTCGCTGTCTATTAAATTAGCCGTGTGTAATGTGACAGCGGCCTGTGCTGCAAATCGATCTAATATTGATAATTCGAGATCAGTGACATGATGTCTTTTTTCTGTGTCAGCTATCATAAGTATGGCCGACATGGCTCCCTCAATCTTTTCTTGAAGTGGAATTGCCACAACAGTTTCGAAATGAAATTGGGTAAACAATGAATCAGGGTTTGGCCAATCCCGGTATCGATTTGTGTAAATAAGCTGTTCTGTAGCAGCCGTTTCGCCTATCATTCCTTCATCATATTTGA
>QQUD01000368.1 GCA_008501785.1 Chloroflexota bacterium | reverse complement strand
GGTGGGGTGGGGGGAGCGAACAGGGGGGTGCCAAGAGGGGAGTCATTAGCAGTGGCCCATTTGTTGACGGCAGTACGGTAGTCTTAACCGAAAGCCATGCAAAAGGTATTGTTGCATTGGCAAGCCGATTTTTAGCAGATGATGTTCTGCTAACCAAGCATCTGGAGTTACTGAGGCGCGGAGACAGCCTTATTATCTTTCAAAGTGAGATGTTTTTTTCAACATATAATGATAGGAATTCTTGATGATTATGGTTGTTATTCAGTAGAAAACTGCTATGAAAACAAAAAAACTACAGTACACCACCCGATATGACCTGACTTTAGCGTTAATTTTAGATACTACTTGCAAAAGTTTTGTTGTGCTTGTAAACTGTATGTTGAACTAATACAACAATTGTCCTTGACATATACCCCTAGATCGTTTAGTATATTTGAGAACATACTATTTTGGATTATACTAATTTTGCCTGGCGGGTATATTATGATGGAATCAGAATTTATTGGACGTCGTTCGGAAATGGAATTGCTAGACAATTTGTGGCAATCTTCACGAGCGACGTTTTTGATTTTATATGGACGCCGCCGGGTTGGCAAAACGCGGTTACTCACACACTGGCTAAAACTTCATACGGACCGTGGCTTGTACTGGGTGGCGGAGCCGACTTCTTCTTTTGAACAACTGCGCTCATTTTCTCAAGCGATCTATAACTATGACACCCCTGATTCACCGGCCCCTCAAGATTATACTTTTGCTAACTGGGAGCAGGCTTTCCGCGAAGTAGCTAAGCTGGCAAAAGATCAACGACTGGTCATTTTTATTGATGAAGTTACGTATTTGATGGCGGTGAATCCAGGTTTTATTGGTGTTCTGCAAAAGGCCTGGGATCAATGGTTAAGCAAATCAAATTTAATGCTGGTACTCTCAGGTTCTCAGATGGGTGTGATGCAGCGTCAAATACTTGCTTATGATGCACCCTTATATGGCCGTGCAACCGCACATATGATTTTGCCCCCAATGCCGTTTTGGACAACCCAATCATTTTTCCCAAATTATAGTGCGCAAGACCGTGTTTCTGTTTATGCAGTATGGGGCGGGATTCCGGCATACTGGGAGCGTCTCGATCCAGAATTGTCTTTTCATGAAAATTTGCGGCGACAGTTGCTGCCATCCAATATGTGGATGATGGATGAACCAGCCTTTCTTTTGAAAGATTTCGTTAACGATCCATACAACTATGTTTCCATTTTGCGGGCTTTGTCGCTTGGAGCGCATACATCAGGCCGTATTGTCACCCGAACTGGATTGTCCAAAAGCCATATTTCATCCTATTTGGCGACGCTGCGGGATACAGGGTTTGTTACGCGGCGGGTTCCTGTGACTGAGAATGAGTCCCAATCTCGACGTGGGCGTTACTATGTGACTGATCCTTATCTGCGCTTTTATTATCATTTTTTGGCCGCCTACCAATCGAAGCTGGCGCTTGGGGCGCAGGGTGAGCTGCTGGATAATATTACTCAAAAATTACCAGAATTTATGCATGCATACACATGGCGTGAGCTTTGCTCTGAGTGGATGTTGCGTGCCAGCGCTTATGGAGAATTACCTTTGCCTTTGGAGAGCGTTGGCAGTTATTGGCAGCGTTCCCATGAAATTGATTTAGTGGGGATAGATCGTATGGAGCAAAGTTTGACATTGGCTGTCTGTCAATGGGACGATGCGACGGCCGATATTGAAGTGATGGCTGATCTAATCAAAAAGACGTCAATGATTGTGCCACCCTCAGATGATGATGAAACATGGTCTGTCTACTATATTGGATTTTCTGCAAGTGGCTGGAAATCTGGTATTGAAAGTGGCATTGAGCAGTTGGCAAATTCGAATACGAAACGCGGCAATTGGCAGAGTGCGGGTGTTCGTCTATTAGATTTAGATGCAGTTGATGCAGATTTGCATCGGTGGAGAGTTTAGCGATTGGCTTTTAACTTGTCATGACCAACAGAAATCTTTGTTGTTGATTACAGGTTAGCAGCTAATGTTTGGGCTTTTTCGGAATTGAATCCAATTCGACAACGACTAGCCTTAAACAGCAAAAAAGCCAAGTATTCTGCAAAATACCTAGCTTTTGTTGCTTCGAAAATTGGTTGTTAGAATCGCAAACTTCATAGCTTTCTGGTGCTGTCAACGCCTTTTGCATGAAGCCCCTTGATTGGGGAGGGGGGATTTATGTCCCTTTTGTGATTCTTACCTGTAAACAGAATAGCATACGCCGATCTTTTCGTCAATGGATCATTCGTTCTCAGGGCGATATGTTCTTGTGCAGGCCAACCAACGATTACATAAACAATTGTAGAAGAAAGGCATGTTTTGCCCTCAGTAATCAACTTTTAAGTGCCAATTTAGGTTGGCTGTTAAAGGTTGGTGGCTTGAGTGTTTTCGCTTTTGCTGCTGATAGCAAAAAGCGAGTGGTAACACACTCGCTTTCATTGCTTGAATCTATTATTCGAGCTGCATATTCACCTGTTACTTTGGGTGTGCTACCACCCTAAATGTGAAGCCCCTTAATTGGGGAGGGGGAGGTTGTATCTCCAAACCCTTATTGCAGCCTATATTCTTGAGGAGGATAGCATAGGCTTCCTTCTATGTCAATATGCCTGTTTTTTGGAGTATAGCAAGAAATCGTGGGGACAAATGAACAGACGATAATTTGCCACCTTCGATGAGGCGTGAACGCCCCATCTACGAGATGAAAGCCCTTTCAGGGCTAAGAATCCGTCAGGCCCGGAGGGCCTTCCACCTCGTAGCCAGGGGCTTCAGCCCTCGGCGGGTGCGGCAGATATTTTGTCCCCACAAATCGTTGCAATACTCGTTTTTTGTCAGGCATTGATGATAGAAGATTGCCTTTCTATCGTATGTCAGGTTGCGCTAAATTACCCTCACCGCAGCTGCAAGATGCGAATCGTCGGCTGCTTGCGATACGCGCCAAGGCTCTGGCACATCGCCAATGTTTTGGTGATCCGTGTTCAGAAGAGCGTGAGCAGCATTCTGTGCAAAGCTTAGTTGGGGAAAGTGCGCCGAATGCAGATTGCCACGCTCTGCCTGCTGATTTGCCGGACCATTTAGGGTGGGGGAGTGAGGTGTTAACGGCCGTTCTGCGCCAAGCTGCTGGGAATGCGACGCACTATAATAAGAAGAGCGCTATTGCAATGACTGGGGAAACGGCCATCTTCTCCAATCCCCAACCTTCAATCCCCAATCCCAATGACACCATCAAACTGTTTCCAGATATTGCGCTGGGGATGCTGCGTGCAGAACAGGCCGCACCGGGGCGCATCTGGCTGCTGCTGCGCTATTTAGATCAGGTGGGGCAAGGGTGGCTTCGTGTAGTCAAAATAAGAAAAACATTCACTCACAAGCAATCACCAATTCGTGTCTGCGGGTGGCGGCAGCTGCGGAATTTGCTGCGTCAGGGGGATGGTATCTTTTGGACACGGGACAAGACGCAGATTTGGCTGAAGTCGGCCGCAAATGTGGCGGCAGCGCTGGGTGTGGAGCGGCTGACCGGCAAGCCAGTGGCCGTTCCCGTGCGTGTGCTCACCGGCAGCATTGGCGAGGTCCGGGCGCATTTGTATGCTGGCTTTCATAGCGGCCGCTCCAAGGAAGACCGGCGGCAGCCGATTGCGCGTGAGACGCTGGTTGAACTGACTGGGGTGGGGCGGCGCACGCAATTAGCGTATGAGGCAGTCACAGGTCTGTCTGTGCAGCATAATTATGCAATAGGAGAACGATTCAGCCCGGAAACGGCCGAGAAACACGCTTGGCATCAGGGTCAGGCGACGTTTGTGTTACAGGACAGCCACGGCGCACAGGGCAAGCCAGGACGCAGCTATATTGCGTGGCAGTTGCCCAACAGCTATGGTGGCTGTCATGCGCATGCACCGCGAGGGAGACAACGACGGATCAATCGTAAACTGACAGACCTGATGAGTACAGGGGCGTCGGGGAACAGCAGCGAGCGATTGGACACGCGTTACTATCCAGACGGCAAGCAGGCGGTGAATATGGCATCTCGGCATCCTGAGTGGAATGTGTATTGGTGGCGGCAGCAGACG
>QQUD01000186.1 GCA_008501785.1 Chloroflexota bacterium | reverse complement strand
TTATTCACCGTAATCCACCACTTCACGCTCAGCTAATGTGACCGTAACGTGGGAAGAACGAACGATAATTGGCCGAAAACGTCCACGGCCAGCAAAACGACCACCATAGGGTGCTTTACGATGCCGGGAGCCACCATCAGCATAAATAGTGCTGATATACAGCTCTTCAACCTCTAAACCATAATTCTGTTCAGCATTCGCCACAGCCGATTCAATCAACTTATAAACCGGTTCAGCAGCTTTATTCGGCATAAAACGCAATATATCCAAAGCTTCTTGCGCTTGTTTACCGCGAACAGTATCTACCACCAATCGCACCTTACGTGGTGAGATTTGTAAGTGGCGTACCTTTGCTTTTACTTCAAATGCTTCAGCCATGATAATTACCGCCCTCGCTTTTCCGCTCGACTAATGTGACCACGGAAAGTACGCGTAGGTGCAAATTCACCTAACTTATGGCCCACCATATTTTCCGTAACATAAATCGGAATATGGCGACGACCATCATAGACAGCAATCGTATGACCCACCATCTGCGGGAAAATCGTGCTGGCCCGAGACCAGGTGCGAATTACCTGACGGTTCTTCGCATCATTCATCTTTTCCACCTTACGCAGTAGTTTGGGGTCAATAAAAGGCCCTTTCTTTAATGAACGAGACATCTTACATTACCTCCTAGATTAACGACGCTTCTTAGAACGACGACGAAAGATCAAATGATCCGAAGACTTATTCCGGCGCGTCCGTTTACCTAGCGCAAGCTGACCCCAAGGTGTTTTCGGTGCAGCCATACCAATAGGCGAACGGCCCTCACCACCACCATGCGGATGGTCATTCGGGTTCATTGCCGAACCGCGTACAGTTGGGCGAATACCCATGTGACGCTTACGTCCAGCCTTACCCAGCTTAATATTTCCATGTTCAACATTACCAACCTGACCAATTGTTGCCAGACAATCCTGAGGTACATAGCGCTCTTCACCAGATGGCAAACGCACCATGACATACTTTGGATGATCTTTCGACAACAACTGAGCAGATGTACCAGCGCTTCGAACCAACTGTGCACCACGCCCTACTTGCAGCTCAACATTATGAATTTGAGTACCAAGCGGGATGTTTTTCAACGGCAATGCATTACCAGGTCGAATCTCTGATTTCGGTCCACTCATCACCTTATCGCCAACTCGTAAACCCAACGGCGCAACGATATATCGTTTTTCGCCATCAGCATAAACAAGCAAAGCAATCCGGGCAGTGCGGTTCGGGTCATACTCAATCGAGTCAACACGAGCCGGAATATCGAACTTATCACGCCGCTTAAAATCGATTTCACGATAGCGACGTTTGTGACCACCACCACGATGACGGATGGTGATCTTTCCACGAAAGTTACGTCCCGCACGTTTCCGCAAACCTCTTGTCAAAGACGGTTCCGGTGATGTGCGCGTAACTTCTTCAAATGTTTGGCCACTCATATCACGGCGGCCAGGAGAAGTTGGTTTGAATACCTTAATCGGCATCTTTTCCTCCAGGGACAGAGTTTTCAGTTCATAGTGATGTGGGAACAAAACCCCACAATCCTTGAACCTTTTTCCCTGCTACGTAAAAAGACTTTCAGATTACACACCTTCGAACAAATCAATACTGTCACCAGGCGCAAGTGTCACGATTGCCTTTTTCCAACCCGCTTTGCGAGTTGTCATTCGGCGCAAACGACGTGCACGTTTGGCAGGCATATTAGCGATACGCACCTTTTCAACAGTTACATCTGGCCAAGCCAATTCAACGGCTTGCTTAATCAGATGTTTATTTGCTCGTGGATCAACAACAAATGTAAATTGGTTTTGAACGTCAGCCAGGAAGTTGCTTTTTTCCGTAACAACCGGACGACGAATAATATTACGCCAATGCATCTTCTTATTCCTCCTCTGCAAAATCCTCTACTTCAACGCTTAAAAAGCTTGAAATAGCATCAAGGGCTGACAAGGGCATTACTACTTTGCTATATCCAAGCAAATCTCGGATATTTAAGTAACTTGCTCGTAATGCCTTCACATCTACTAAATTATGTGCAGATTTTTCAACATTCTCATTGCGTTCTGCTAACAGAAGCAATGCAGTTTCACTATTAGCAACTCGGGACATCAAAGCTGTCATTTCTTTAGTCTTAGGTACATCCAACGTAATATCATCTACTACGATAATGTCACCATTGCTTGCTTTAACGCTCAATGCGGAACGAAGCGCAGCTCGCCGCATTTTCCGAGGCATATTCTTTGTATATTTGCGCGGTGTCGGGCCATGAGCCACACCCCCACCGACAAAAATTGGCGCACGACGGCTGCCATGACGGGCGCGGCCTGTACCTTTTTGACGATAAGCCTTAGCCGTTGTCCGATTAACTTCAGACCGACCTTTCACTTTGTGTGTACCCAAACGCGCATTCGCTAGCTGACGCACCAATGCTTGATGCATCAAACCACGATTAACATTTGCTTCAAAAATGCTGACTGGGAGATCAACGCTGTTTACTTCCTCACCAGCCATATTTAAAACAGGGACTTTCATTTCAACGCCTCCGTTAGCTCTTGGCTGCACCGCGGACAACAACCAGACCACCTTTAAAACCAGGCACAGAGCCTTTCACAGCAATCAGGTTCTTTTCCACATCAATACGCATTACTTCCAAGTTTTGGGAAGTAAACCGTTCATTACCCATTCGACCAGGCATTTTCTTGCCCTTAAAAACATGTGCTGTACCAGAAGTGGCTCCAATTGAACCAGGAGCACGCATCCGATCAGACTGACCATGCGTTTTCGGACCACCGCCAAACCCATATCGTTTGACAACACCAGCAAAGCCACGGCCTTTCGTTACACCAGAAACATCAACATGATCGCCCGTTTCAAACTGTGCAACGGTCACTTCTTGCCCGAGCTTATATTCGTCGACGTTTTTCGTCCGAAATTCTTGTAAATAGCGTAACAAGCCAACGCCGAAATTTTTCTTTCTATTTGGGTGCTTTTTGTCTTGTTTTAAAAGACCTAAATGACCTCTCTCGCCTTTTGAGAGACGTCTTTCTTTCGTTTCCCCGAACCCGAGTTGGACAGCTTCATAACCATCCGTTTCACTTGTTTTGATTTGTGTAACAAAACAAGGTCCTGCTTGAATAAGCGTCACTGGGGTGGCGACCCCTTGCTCATCAAACACTTGTGTCATACCGACTTTAATGCCTAGTATACCTTTCACTATAAACAACCTCCCAGGACTGTCAGCTACCAGGCTCGAGCTGCATCATCCCTATTCAGTTAGTTTGAGATTTTGATGGTTAAATCGAAATCTCGATATCCACACCAGCAGGCAAATTGAGACGCATCAAAGTATCAATCGTTTTAGTATCTGGATTGATAACGTCAATCAACCGCTTGTGTGTACGAATCTCAAAATGTTCATGAGAATCTTTATCAATAAAAGTACTTCGTCGCACAGTAAACCGTTCAATGCGAGTCGGCAACGGCACCGGACCAATAACACGAGCGCCAGTGCGTTCGGCTGTACCAACAATACGTTTGGCAGATTGATCTAAAACACGGTGGTCATATGCCTTTAGACGAATACGAATTTTTTGCTTAGCCATGTGTTGCCTCAAAAATTAGGAGGGGTTGTTTAACCCCTCCTAAACTTCACTAATCTAAAATCTTGGTAATAACACCAGCACCAACAGTCAAGCCACCTTCACGAATCGCGAAGCGACCACCTTCTTCCAGGGCCACTGGTGTAATTAGCTCTACCATCAGGTTCACATTGTCACCGGGCATAACCATCTCGACACCTTCTGGCAATGTAATCGCACCGGTCACATCCAGTGTGCGGATGTAGAACTGGGGACGATAGCCAGGGAAGAATGCCTTGTGCCGGCCACCTTCGTCCTTGCGCAAGACGTATACCTCGCCCATGAACTTGCGATGGGGGGTGATGCTCTTCGGTGCTGCCAATACCTGGCCACGCTCAATTTCTTCACGTCCCACACCACGTAGCAGCAACCCGGCATTATCACCCGCTTCAACTTTGTCCAAAGTCTTGCGGAACATTTCCATGCTGGTCACAAC
>QQUD01000133.1 GCA_008501785.1 Chloroflexota bacterium | reverse complement strand
TTACGCCTGAAACAAATATATCAGGCAATGGGTCTGGTTGTTATGTCAAATAGTCAATTAGATGAACAGGAAGCGTATCATCTAACACAAAGGTACACAAACAGCATTGCCTTTTTACACAAAGGAGAGAAAGTAACCCAACTATTATATGCATTGGAGCAGGTAAAAAACGGCCGTAACTTATTTCAACATAACGTCATGAACAAGTATGCTGGGGAAACGTCCGTTCGTAATCACATGAGCAAAGACGAAACGTACTGGATCGACCTGGCACTGATGGAACTGCCACTTCTTTCTCCACGCGAAAAAGAAGTAGCGGACCTTTTATCAACCTCGCATACTGCTGAAAATATTGCTTCACTATTGGGGCTAACAAAAGGCAGCATCGATAATATTATTTCCCGCATCTATCACAAATTAGGTCTGGCTGACATGAGAAAAGAAACACCTGAATTACGGCCGTTACCAATTTTGGTAAAAGCATGTTTACTAAACGACATCCGACATCAGCAATAAAGCCTGCTTCGCAGTCTTTAAGCCATGATGATTTTCTAAGATTTGCCCAATGCAACTCTGCCACTTTATAATTCTCAAATTCCCCATGACGATCCATCCCGCTCACGTTACAATACGTCTATGCAAGCTTATCTCGACACTTTAAATGAACAGCAAAAAACGGCCGTTACCACCCCACCCGGCCCAGTTCTCGTTTTAGCCGGTCCCGGCTCCGGCAAAACCCGCGTCCTCACCTTTCGTATTGCCTACCTGGTGCAAGAACTAAACATTGCACCCTGGAATATTTTGGCGGTCACTTTTACCAACAAAGCAGCCAAAGAAATGCGGAATCGGGTAGAGCAGTTGATGGACGGCCGTTTACGCGGCCTGATGATGGGAACCTTCCACTCTACTTGCGCCCGTATTTTGCGCCAAGAAACCGACAGCATGACGCACTACGACCGCAACTTTGTCATCTTCGACACCGCCGACCAACAGCAAGTCGTTAAACAAGCAATGGCCGACCTCAACCTGGATGATAAAAAACACCCCGTCAACAAAATGCTGAACGGCATCAGCAACGCCAAAAACGAGCTAATCACCCCCGACATCTACACCGCCACCAACTACATCGCCGAAGTCACCAAACGCATCTACGCACGCTATCAAGAAATCCTGTACGCCAATAATGCGATGGATTTTGACGACTTGTTGATGAATGTCGTGCATCTATTTGACCAACAGCCACAGGTGTTGCAAAAGTACCAGCAAAAGTATCAACACATCCTTGTCGATGAATTTCAAGACACAAATACAGCTCAATATGGTTTGCTGCAACGCATTGCATCTGCACATGCCAACATTCTTGTTGTCGGCGACTCTGACCAATCGATCTACAAATGGCGTGGAGCCGATTACCGCAACATCGGCAAATTCCGCGAATCGTATCCAGAAGCTGAAGTGATTTTGCTCGAGCAAAACTATCGCTCCACTCAGCTTATTCTTGACGCAGCTAAAGCCGTCATTTTGCACAACCCCAACCGCGTTCACAAAGATTTGTTCACCGAGCGCAAAGGTGGCGAAAAACTGGTCCTGCGCGAATCATACGACGAGACCGAAGAAGCCGAAACCATCGTCAACAATATCGAAAAGCTGCTGCTCAATGGCTATTCGCTCAACGATTGCGCCGTCATGTACCGCACCAATGCCCAATCCCGTGTGCTAGAAGAGATGTTCATGCGGACCACGATTCCGTACCGGCTGGTCGGCGCGACGCAGTTCTACAAACGGCGCGAGGTAAAAGATGCGATTGCCTACATGCGTTTGATTCACAACCCGGCCGATTCGGTCAGCTTTAATCGCGTGATCAACACGCCCACACGTGGCATCGGGGCTAAAACACAGCAAAATTTACGCGAATGGGCGCAGGTAAACGGCTGGCAGCCCAGTGAAGCGCTCATCAAATTGTCTACTGACCCAGACGTGCAGCATCCGTTCCGCAGCCGTGCGCTAAATGCGCTCACTGATTTCGGAAACATGCTGAATGCATGGATAACGGTGCGTGAATCAGCAACAGTGGGCGAGTTGATGGATATGGTGTTGGCGCAGACGAATTACCGCCGTTACATCACCGACGGCGCTCGTGACGAAGAAGAGGCACGAGACCGCTGGGATAATGTGATGGAATTGCGTAATGTGGCCGTTACAGGCGGCAGCACCACACTCACTGATTTCTTAGAACAGGTAGCGCTCGTATCAGAAACAGACAATTTGGAAGAGAATCCGAATGCCGTCACGCTGTTGACATTGCATGCGGCAAAGGGTTTGGAGTACAAAATTGTCTTTTTAGCCGGGTTGGAAGATGGCATTTTACCGCACAGCCGATCGTTAGAGGATGCTGAATCACTGGCTGAGGAACGCCGCCTCTTTTACGTAGGGCTAACTCGCGCCGAAGACCGTGTTTATTTGTCTCATGCATTCCGGCGCACGTTTTATGGTGAAACGGAAGTGGCGATTCCATCACGGTTCTTGCGCGATATTCCGATGGAACTGGTGGAGGGTGCTTCACCTAGAAAGCGTCGTCAGGAGACAAAAACGCGGACCAGCAGTTGGCAATGGTCGTCTAATTCGCAGCAAACGTCGAGAGCGACAACGCGATCTACGGGTACGACACGGCCTTCTCAGGCGAAGAGAGGTGGGGTGAAACGGCCGTCTTACACCCAATCCACCCCATCCACTCCAAACCGCAATCTCCCCAAACCAAAATACCTAGACGAATTCGATGATGGGATGGACAGCGCCCCAAGAACCGCCAAATACAAATCCGGACAACAAGTCAAACACGCCAAATTCGGCGAAGGCACCGTCATCGAAAGCAAACTGGTCGGCAACGACGAAGAAGTAAGCGTGGCTTTTCCCGGTATCGGCATCAAAAGATTGGCAGCCAGCTTCGCCAAACTTGAGATCGTTGAAGGGTAGAGAGATTTTCACCGCAGAGAGCGCGGAGAACACAGAGTTTTGAATTGAGTTTATTGCATTTGAAATCGGGCTAGTTTTTCTTTGGCGAAAACAGTATTTCACCAGAGAAAAACTAGCCCGATTTTTGTGAATTCTCCGCGCACTTTGCACCTTCTGCGGTAAACTTTCCCCCTTTCCAAAGCAGAACATTAATATAAATTTTTTTTTATTGCATTATTGACAACAATGGTCTATATTATCCACATACTTTGTGAGGTAAAAGAGGGACTCCTCCCCCCCCAAACTGGCACGAGAGAAACGCGACTGGAACGACCCTTACAAAGTTTAGGAGATTGCCCACCCTCCCCCTCGCTCGGGCAATAGCCGAACCGCTCAAAAGACTACCCTCCTGGTGTTTTGAGCAAAAAACCCCTCTTTATGAGGGGTTTTTTTTTGCCAGTTTGCCGATTAGTTTTTCCAAACGACTATTCGTGGAAGAAAACGGTCAAAGACCGGGAAGTAAAAGCGGTTGGTCTCTGATTATCGACCGCAGCGCGAAGCGGGTTTGGCTAGCCCTCAATTCGATAGGCTTTGTATAAGGCGTCAACCATTGAGCCATCTGCGAGCGTGTAATATTGGGCTTGCACCCGCTGGGTTTCGTCAATCCGTAAACTGCCTTTATGAGATTTGAGGCGGGCCAACAATGAAATCTCCTCCTCTCCGAGCGACTGCCCCCAAGAATCAGGCAGCGGATGAATATAATCTGGCTCCAATTCAAGTGCTGTGCTTTTTGGAATGGCAAACAAAGTGATATGACTCACTTTTCTAGCCAGAAGTGCCTGTCCAACTTTGTGTGACAATTGATAACCAATCCCTGATCTGCGATGGTCAGGATGAACAGCGATAATATGATGATGAAAATGAGTCTCTGTTACTCTCTCTGAGATTTTAAAGCCACACAATACCTCTCTATCCCATGCCGTGGCCGACACAAACGTTTTTTCCTCATATCGACGCTTGAACTCTGCGTAACTTTTGGGACAACCATCAATGTGATTAAACACCATTTTTTCCAGGAAAAAGTGATCCACAGTTAAAGGAAAGGACTCCTCAGGAAACCACACAACTTCAATATGCATTTTTTAATCCCTCCACATGATTTAGT
>QQUD01000155.1 GCA_008501785.1 Chloroflexota bacterium | reverse complement strand
TGTGATGAATAACAAGATGACTGCATCTTGTTATTCCATCATCTCCCCTAAGATGTCTTTAGCTAAGGTTTGCATTGCGGTGGCTTCATCGCTGTCTAGTCCGACAGTGTCCCAATATTTGGCGAGTAGTTCTGCTGGGGATAAGGATTCGACGGCAACGGTGTCGCCCAGACGGGAGCGTTTTTCAATTTCGCGGTGCTTCAAAATTTGAATGCTGAGTGCTTCTTGAAAGTGATCATCAATTGCTTTTTCGTCGAGCAGCGGCTCCCAATCGCGGGGGTACTTTAGCTGCACACGGCAAATAGCATCGGTCAGCCGGTCTGGGTCTGGCAATTGGCTGAGGACATCATTCATGAAGGTGTCGGCACTGGGTGTTTCTAGCCTGAAATCGAGAAAACGACGCGTTTTCAGCGGTACAAACTCCCAGCTTGTGCTGCCGTTATCGATTTCTGCCAGCACAAATCCTTTTTTCTCTTTGGCTTCACCAAAATCGATGCGCTCGATAGAGCCGGGGTAGACGATGGGTGGATGTGCGCCGTTGGCGTGCAGCGATTGGTGTTTGTGGATGTGTCCTAATGCCACGTAATCGAGTTTGCGGTTGTTGACCAGGCTGCCGCTGAGGGTCAGTTCGTGTCCCAGCATCACCTGACGTTCACTGCCAAATTTAGCACCTTGCACGCTGGCGTGGGCTGTAAGGATGAGCGGAATGTCGGGATTGGCCGTTTCAATCAACAGCTCTACCCGTTCCTGAATCTGCCCTTCAATCATCGTCAGCACGTCGGCCAATGGCAAGCCTGCGGTGTCTTCACGCGAAAGTAGGCGGCTGCGCGACACCCAGGGCACAGTGATAATTTGCAGGGGAATGCCCAATTCATCTGGCTCGTAGCGGTGAATGCGATCGCCGACAAAAATGTGGGGCACTTCCAGCGTTGTAAACTCTTGCATGGTGTGGGCGCGTCCGGTAGCTGGTGCGACATCATGGTTGCCAACGAGCAGCAAGGTGGGGATACCAGCTTCAGACAGGCGCATCATGCGCAGCCCCCATTCACGTTGGAAGGTGGGCTGCGGGTTGCGGTCTTTGTACGCATCGCCGGCGAAGAGGACGAAATCAACTTTTTCGGAAACGGCCGTATCCACAATCTGGTCTAGCGCCTGCAAAAAATCAACCACGCGGATGGGAAGGGCGGTAGTGGGGTCGTGACGGCCGTAATTGGCCATATCAATATGTGCGTCAGCAAAATGCAAAATTCGAACAGCCATTTACTTCTCCACCGTCAACCGGTAATTTTTTGTATTGGGTAAGCCAACTGGAAAAACACGTTCCACCACAATATAATATTGACCTGGTAGTAAAGTGATGTTTACTGTTTCATTTAAATTGTTGGGATTATCACTGGTTCCCCGAAGTCCTTTGTTATTCGTGTAAACGTAAAGATTGTAATCACTGTTGTTGGGAATATCACGTAGCTTAACAGCAATAGCTGATGTACTGCCTAAATTGAACGTATACATATCATAAAGATCTAATATTTCATTGAAATCACGAGAATAAGTTGTATTTAATGAAATTAGCTCAGCTTCTGCAAAATTATCGTGCCCGCTTTCTTCGACAACATTGGCAACAAATGGGAGAAAGAGACAATATTTACAAATATATAGACGTTCTACTTCAGAGATGGGGGCAGGGTTTGCGTTTGTCAGCGAATTATTGCCGCCGATAGCCCATAAATGATTGCCAACAAATCCGCCACGTGGCCAAATTCGAGGTGGTAAGGCATCTGTCACGCCTAAATCAAAGGTGGCATCAAGTGTAACCCACCCTTTTTCTTGATTATATGGGTCCCAAACTTCCACTGTTGAAATGGCTTCTGAAGAGCCATTTGCGCCACCATACACATACCATTTACCGTTTGGCCCAACAGCACTGGCTGCACCATAACGTGATTCACTTAATGCGGCTATGCCCTCCCATCCATCGCCCCCATTGGCATCCCAGCATTGACCATTGGGTGATAGAATGCCACCGGTTTCAATGCCACCAATAACACAATATTTTCCCCCCACAAATGCTGCTGTGTGTCCATACTTAGCCGTATTCATGTCCGTTTCTTCTTTCCACTCATTATTTGCGATGTTGTAAAAATAGACTTTATTAAGAATGCCGGTTGTTGTTGTGATGGCTGGTAGACTGCTTAAACCGCCTGTCAGATAGTAACCAAGGTTATCTCGGTGTGGGATGGCAGATGACCAGGCAAAGGGTTCGCCATTAGGCCAACCGAGATCATCACCAATTGAAGGTAGTTCAAACCATAGATTTATGGCAATGTCATAGGCCCAGTGTTTGCCCTCAAAAGATGTACCGCCAGTGTAACCTCCAGGTAGGTAGATGCACCCTTGTGTGCAGTTACTGCCATTTGGTTTGTTAACAAAAACGGCCGTTGTGTTGGAATAACCAACCCCCGGCATATCTCCAAGATTGGTCCATTCTCCTGTGACGATGTTGTATTTGTCGATACTGTTGGTTAAGCTGGGGCTATTAGTACCAAAGGGATCGAAGTCAATAGTTTGGCCACCAATGACGTAAATATCGCTGCCAACAATGGCTGCCGCATGGCGGCTCCGTTGAGCTGTCGCATCACTTCCCATTTGTTCCCACTCAGAGTTAAGCGGTGCTTCTTGGAGTGACAAGTTGAATATTGCATTGCCGGATGCGCCCGTATGCCTGTTAGCAACCTGAATGAAGTACGTGCGCCCTTTTTGTGCCCTAAATTCCACTTCAGATGAAAACCCATTGGCGTCGTCGCTGCATGCAACCAAACTAATGAGTTCAGAATCGGTTGGACATGTGTTATCTGTTGCATCAAAAACAGAGAGAACGGTGTCGTAGGTGCTGCCGAGAGTGTTGATAGTGATGGTTCCATGGTTGCTTGCGGTAAACCGATACCAGGCAGTGTTAAACCCTTGGAAATCATCATCAAAGGTTCCCCAAGCACAAGAAAGAGACGGGTCGGCGTCTTCTGTTTTAAAATCGTTGACGGTGGTTTGGCCACCACCGGGAACGGTGAGCGGCGTGGCATTTGAACAAGTGTCGGATGCAGCAGCGGTCGTTATCTGCATAATATCACCCCCACCATCTATTTGGAGTGTGACAGTTGGATCAATCGTTAACATTTGGGTTGGGTGTTGACTAAGCGGCACACCTGGCTGTGGCACAATATCAGGTTTGTCATCTTGTGCCCAAACCACAGCAAGAAGTAACAGCGGGATGAATAAACTCAATAAGACAAATAGTGTTCGACGCATCATAGACACCTCCTTCATCTGCTGATTTTACCAAATTACGGGGATAAGAAGAATTAAGGTTTGGTGCGACTATGGTGCGGCGCACTTCAAAAGTGCGCCGCACTTGGGATAACTAGGATTTTTGTAGAGATAGGGTGACGGATTGGCTGCCAATGGTGACGGTTGATTGGTACAGAGGGTTGGGGAAGGAAACGGCCGTTAACTCATCAGCCAACGTTTCCTGCGCAATGTATTTAGCGAAACTTGTGAATGCCGCTGCCACATCGCCATCTGCTTCATACGATAATTCAATCCGGTCTGAGATTTCCAAACCGGCATCCTTGCGCATATTGTTCACATGACGCACCACATCACGCGCAAACCCTTCTTGTTCCAGTTCTGGTGTCAGTTCCGTGTCTACAGCGACCGTCACACCCTTGTCGCTGGCAACTGCCAGACCACCACGTGACTCAGTTTGCACAATCACGTCATCACCGGTGAGCGTTACTGTTTCGCCATTCACTTCAAGTTGCAGCGCATCGCCAGCCTGCAAGACACGTGCTGCTTTAGCCGGGTCTAATGCTACCAATGCTTTGCGTACCTGTGGGAATACCTTACCAAATTTTGGTCCCAGCACGCGACTATTGGGCATCAGCTTGTAGTTAACTAGTTCGCCCACTTCAGATACGATTTCGATAGCTTTCACGTTCATTTCTTCAGCCAGCACGTTTGCCAGATCAGCCAAATCTGCTCGTTCTTGTTCTGTGCCGACGTTAACCCGTGCTTTAGCCAATGGTTGCCGCAGTTTCACGTCAGCCGCACCGCGTGCAGAACGTCCCAGGCTGGCGGTGGTGATGGCTAACCGCATTTTGTTGAGCAAAAGTTGGTTGAGATCGTTTGCCTCGGCTGTTGGATACAGTGTGTGATGGACGCTTTCTGGCGCATGTTCATCGATGCTGCGTACCAGGTTTTGGTACATGTCTTCGGTGGTAAACGGCAAAAACGGAGCCAGCAAGCGCACAAATTTCACTAACACTTGGTACAGTGTCAGATAAGCTGCGTTCTTGTCGTCGTCACCTTCGCTTTTCCAGAACCGGCGGCGCGAACGACGTACGTACCAGTTAGAAACATCGTCGAGCAAGGCTTCAAGTGCCTGGGTTGCTTTCTCAGCATCGTACACATCGAGTGCAGCGCGGACTTGCAAGGTCGTTTCAGCAACCCGTTCACGAATCCAGCGGTCCAGTTCGGCGTGGGCGGATACTGGGGAGGGGCGGTCTTCGAGAACGGCCGTTGTCGTCGGCACCCATCCGTCCAAATTAGCATACGTGGTGAAGAATGAATACACATTCCACAGCGGGATCATAAAGCGACGACGAGCTTCATCACCCCGGTTATAACCAAAACGCAAATTTTGCTCTGGTTTGGCGCTCGTGTAGAGCCAACGCATCGTGTCCGCCCCCATTTTCTCGGCGGCGTCGTTAAACTCGATGGAATTGCCCCATGATTTGTGCATTTCACGGCCGTCTTCGTCCTGAACCAGTGCATAACCGAATAATGCTTTAAAAGGCTCTTTGTCGGACAGTACCGTGCTTTGGGCTAGCAAGCTATAGAACCAGTTGCGGAACTGGCCGGGGAAGCTTTCGGAGATCCAATCAGCCGGATACCATTTTTCCCAATACTCGCGGTCTTCTGTGTAATGAACTGTGCTAAAGGCAACAACGCCAGCATCGAGCCAAGGATTCCCCACGTCTTTAATGCGGCTCACCTTTGCACCACATTCGGGACAGGCAATTTTAACAGCGTCGATGTAGGGACGATGAGGCGTATGTCCTTCGAATTCATCCCAGCCTTCGACGGCGCGTTCTTCCAGTTCCTCTTTGCTGCCGATGACGGTGAAGTGGTCGCATTCTTTACATTCGTAGATAGGCAGCGCTAAACCGTAGTAGCGTTTTTTGCTGATCATCCAGTCGTGCATGTTGCGTAGCCAATCCATTTCGCGGTCATAGCCAAAGCTGGGATACCAGTCGATTTTGTCTACGCGGTCCATGATTTGGTAGCGTAAGCTGTTCGCTTTTTGCTCGGCGGTCAATTCGGCGCGTGGTTTTTCATAATTTTCGCCCATGTTGATGAACCATTCGTCGACGAGGCGGTAGACCAACTCGGTGCCGCAGCGCCAGCAGTGTGGGTAGCGGTGGGCGTATTTTTGTTTTCGATAGTAGACGCCTTTTTCATTTAGATTTTCAAAGATGTCTTGCGCGACATCGTGTGCGGAGCGGCCAACGAGCCAATCAAATCCATCGATGTACATGCCATCTTCGTTTAGAGGCGCGATGATGGGTAGATTGAATTCGTTGCCAAGCTGGAAGTCTTCGGCACCACAGCCTGGGGCAATGTGGACGATGCCGGTTCCTTCTTCAGAACCAACTTCTTTCCAGGCGATGATACGGTGGGTGTAGTTGGCTTCGGTGAAGGCGGTTTTAACGGCCGTTAACTCATCAAACGGCCCACTGTATTCCCAACCAACCAACTCTTCGCCCTTCAGTTCGCCCACGATCTCATTGTTTTTGCCGATGAGCGTGTTTGCCATCGCATCTTTGGCGAGGTAGTAGGTCCAGCCATCTTCTGCTTTTACCTTGGCGTATGTCAGTTCAGGACCAACGGCGGCTGCAACATTGCTGGTGAGCGTCCAGGGGGTGGTGGTCCAGACGAGTAGGGCTTCCTTGTCTGAAACCCCAAGGGTCTCAGAAGACCCTTGGGGTTTGGAGGTGATAGGAAATTTCACAAACACGGAGTCGTGTGTGACCTCGTGGTAGCCATCGGTGACAATTTCGTGCTGGCTGATGCCGGTTCCGCAGCGATCACACCAGGGCATCACGTCGCGCCCCTTGTAGAGCCAGTTGTTTTCGTAAACGGTTTTCAGGAAGCGCCAGATTTGGTAATTGTTTTCGTCGCTAAACGTGAAGTAGGAGCCGCCCATTTGTGGCATTCCGAGTTGACCCACAACTTGTTCAACTGTACCGGTGACGGGTCCTTTTGGCCCTTGCACCGTGACTTGCTGGTTTGCATCTTCCAGCATCAAATCATGCAGGCGGCGCAGTTCATCGGTGTCGTTCCAATCCATCCAGTAACCGAGTCGCATTGATTGTTCGGTCTGCACGGCCGAATATTTGAGAACGCGTGCTTTACACAGTTTCATAAATTCGGCGAGGCCATATTCCTCGATGTCGCGCTTGTTTTTGAAGCCGAGTTCTTTTTCAACATTTACCTCAACCCACAAGCCCTGGCAGTCGAAGCCGTTTTGCCAGCGCAGGTTTTTGCCCTGCATGGCTTGGTAGCGATTGTAGAGGTCTTTGTAGGTGCGGCCCCAGGCGTGATGGACGCCCATTGGATTGTTGGCGGTCATGGGACCATCGAGAAAGCTAAATGTGCCGTAGGTTGATTCAGTTTCAGCACGCAGGTTTCGCAGTTTGTTAAATGCGTCGGTTTCTTTCCAAAAATCGAGTACCTCGTGTTCGAGGGTTACAAATTTTGGTTTGTTTGATACGGGTTTGAAGGACATTTTTAGGTGTGTCTCCTTGAGATTTCGTGTTTTAGGAATTGTCAATTGCTAATGGTCAATTGTTAATTGTCAATGGATGACCCAACAGCGGCGTGGGAAACGGCCGTGTCGGGGTTGATAATTCGTTTGTGTTTGAAAAGTTTGTATGATTTCATGATGATGCTCAATATCGAATGTAACGGGTCTCAACGGCCGTTAACCCATCACCACGTTCCATTTTTAACGGCCAGTTGTTTTCGTCTAGCCAGATAGTGCGGGATTGATTGTCCCATTGAATGGTAAACGGCCGTATCTCAAATCCCCGACTGCCTATTGTTAATGGTTTGGCATCACCCAAACTTGTGTTTAGGGTGACATTTTGTAAGTCAAAGGTCTCTGTGTAGCTGTTGGATTGCGTGTTGAGGGTAACGGCCGTATATTCCCCAACATGCCCAGCCAACAATCCCAATCCAACTGACGATGGAAACCAAAACAAGCTTATCGGTGCATCAAGGGAATAGGTTTTGCCTTTGATGGTGCGGGTGCCAGTGATGCGCTGCTCTTCAAAAATAAGGGTTTCTTCAACAATCATGCCATCACCCCAGAATCGAGCGCCGAGGCGTTCAAAACGGCCGTTTTGCTGCCGCACCAAATGAAACAGGAAGGAATGACCGGATGGCGCATCCCGTGCATCCAAATCAACCCGCAGCACTTCATAACCAGCCATCGGTGAAGTCAGCCGCCACTTTTCCACAGCGCCAGTCGGCTGCCCATCGCGTTCATATCGCAGCAATCCGGCTGCGATTGGTTTTTCGTTTGCCTGCTCTCTTACAATAAAACGCATTTTGGTAATCCATTATCGGTATTCGGTAATCAGTGGTCAGTTTACTGCTTACTGCTTACCGTTCAAGTTCCAAATAAATCCGCTTGTTAATTTTGCCTTTGCTTTTGTAATTGACAATGCGAATGAGGCCGACTTCGCTGGTGTTGTTGACATGGGTGCCGCCGTCAGCTTGCAAATCAAGGCCAACCAATTCAACCGTGCGTACTTCTTTAATGCCTGCGGGCAGTAAGTTTATTTTGGTGCGAATTAGGTCTGGAATTTGGAAGGCTTCATCGCGGGGTAAAATTTTGACCTTTGTATCGCGGGCGGCGGTGACTTCTTGATTAACGGCCGTTTCAATCTCTTTCACCAATTCTTGACGCATTGTCTCAAATTCAAAGTCCATGCGCCCTTTCAGTGGGTCCATGTTACCACCCGTGACCGACGCGCCATAATCGCGCCAGACAACGCCGCACAAAATGTGCATGGCGGTATGGGTACGCATGAGTTGGTAACGTCGGGTCCAGTCTAGTTTGGCGGAAACGGCCGTTCCTACCACAGGCAATTCACCTTGAATAAGGTGAACCACTTTACCAGACACTTTTTTCACTTTTGACACAGTCCACACTTGCTCACCAGTTGCTAATGTACCAAAATCACAAGGTTGCCCACCCCCGCCAGGATAAAACGCCGTGCGATCCAAAACCACACCACCCTCAACCTGTGCTGTCACAGCTGCCTCAAATTCTTTCACATAAGCATCCGTCAAAAAAAGCAGTTCAGTCATTGTAATCCAACTCTTTGCTGAAAGCTGATAGCTGACAGCTAATCGCTTAAAAATAAAAAAACGCCTTCATCCACACTGGGACGAAGGCGCATTGGCTTCGTGGTACCACCCGGTTTCCCGACAATTGTCGAGCACTCTGGTCGATAACGATGATATTTAAACAAATACCACTTATTATCGCTGTCCCGCTAACGTGGGACGACTCCGGCTAAGTCTACTAGTTTGAGTGATTCGTGATAAATGGTTAGTGGTAAGTAAGATTCTACTCACTATTCACTATTCACTACCCACTGTTTACTTTCGGTCAGCAGCTCCAGAGGGATTTTGAGCAAAATGATTGTGCCTGACTTCCACCAACTCAGACTCGCTATCATGCAATAAACTTTGCTTACTCGTCTCTATCAAAGCTGTTAAATATGGGTAGGATTATGCCAAAACGGCCGTTTTGTGTCAACTGACTGCAAAAAATTGAATTCGGGGTTAAAATCTATTTGTTCGGATAACAGGTAGTCTATGAAATATAAGAGATGAGACTCACGTCTCAGGACCCATTACTTATTTTCAGTAAAGGGAAAAAATTGTTATAAATTACATAAGCAGCAAAAGAGGAAGTAGACAAGCGATTTTGCTTGTGATACTCTTTAAGAAAAATAAATGATTGTTGGCTCTCTTCCTGCTTTTAGGGGAATAAACGTAATGGCTGTAGATCTGAAAAAAGTCGTTTGCATAGAAGATGAACTTGAAATGATTGAGCTAGTGAAGCTCATTCTAGGCCGGAACAAGTTTGAAGTAACCGGTGCTGTAGGTGGACATGAAGGGCTTGAAAAAATTAGTGAGATCAAGCCAGACCTTGTGCTCCTCGATTTAATGATGCCTGAAATGGATGGATGGGAAGTTTATCAAAAGATGAAAGCATCGGAAGAGATGCGTGATATTCCTGTCATTGTGGTAACAGCGAAAGCACAAAGTATTGATCGCGTATTAGGCTTGCATATTGCTAGGGTAGATGATTACATCACGAAACCATTCGGCCCCCAAGAATTGTTAGATAGCGTTGAGCGCGTTATTAGCACCAAAAACAGTACTCCTGGAGCATAACAATTTAAAATCTACTATCCCTAATATATAAAGAAAAACCCATCTGACCATTGATTGAGCAGATGGGCTTTTTTGTATAGACATAATTTAGTATCAATTTCAATGTTTTTTTGGTATACTGGCGAGCGAAAATCAACATTTGTTATGTCTTTTAATATGAGGTTAATCTAGCTTGTATATTCGATTTTGGGGGGTGCGTGGCACAATTCCCACCCCCGGACCCAATACGGTTCGTGTTGGAGGAAATACATCATGTATTGAGGTCCGTACTTCAGACAAGCAGTTGATTATCTTAGATGCAGGTTCTGGTATCCGAGGTCTTGGGCAAGCGCTTCAAAAAGAGAATAGTGGCCGTATTGTTGGAAATATTCTGATCAGCCATACACATTGGGATCATATTCAAGGGTTTCCATTTTTCGGTCCAGTATTTGGTCGCACAAATCGTTTTGTGTTAGTGGGACAAAAACGAGTTGGTAAGCGATTAGAAGAAACGTTAGCTGGCCAATTTATTGAACCTTACCTGCCATTTTCATATAAAACATTGCCAGCTGATCTCATCGTGAAAGAAGTGAAGGATGGTGAGACGATTATAATTGGGGACAGTACAAGAGTAAAAGTCGCAGATCTTAATCATCCTGGAGGATGCCTGGGCTTTCGAATAGAAAGTGATGGTGTTGTGTTCACTTATTGTTCGGATGTTGGCCATCCTGATGATGGTTTTGATGCGAATGTGCTAGAATTAGCACAAGGGGCTGATTTGTTTGTCCACGATTCCCATTTTGGAACGATGGAAGAACGTAATCGGTATTCTGATTGGGGACACAGCACCTGGTTAGAAGCTGCCCAAGCGGCGATTGAGGCTAACGTTAAATATTTAGGCCTTTTCCATTTTTCCCCTGACCTGACAGATGATGAAGTTGATGTTATTTTACAAAAGACCCGTGAGATTTTCCCGAAAACGCTTGTAGCACGTGAGGGATTAGAATTACAGTTACCATTAGCCAAGAATTATCTTGAATAGCTACTGTCGTTGCTTCACAGAAAGAAATGATTACAATAGGGAATGAGGCATTAATAATAAATTCAAAACGGTAGGCAACAGTGGCTGACTCTTTTTCATCCGTTCCAAGAGATAGTTTAACGCAATCAGTATTGATTGTTGATGATGAACCTATGGCTCGAACGTTATTACGTTTGATGTTGGTTCGTGCTGGGTATCATGTTTCTGAAGCCGAAGATGGTTTTGATGCGTTGGAAAAGGTTCGTATCAATCAGCCAGATGTCATTTTACTTGATGTCATGATGCCAGGGATGGATGGTTTTACAGTGTGCGAAACCTTGCGAAAAGAGAATGATACGTCACGTTTGCCTATTATTATGTTGAGTGCAAAAACTGATTTAGACAGTATCAACAAAGGCCTGCGCGTTGGAGCCACCAAATATTTAATGAAGCCAATATCACCTGAGGATTTGACCAGGCATGTACGGGAAGCCTTGGGCAATGGCTTCGAAGGTCATTAATACATCGATAGTTCACTAATATGGATTAGATTGGTAAAGGTTATTTGTCGTAGTAACATGATTGTGATAAAACACACAAAAGCGATTTAAAAGCGAAGTCTGGAGGCAAATAAGGATGTTAGTGAAGCGTTTATTGTTGATTGTTATATCTCTGGTGGCTGGGTTTGTTTTAACCTATGCAATTGTCGTGGCACCGTTTATTGCCGATACAAATTTAGAAGAGTTTGGTTTTTCCTATACTTTCTTTACAACACTTTCGCTAGGAATTGCCGTTGGTATCTGGTTAGACAAGTTTATGGGGACAGATATTCTCCCCAAGTGATGTCTTCAATTTATGTGACACTAGTTAAGTAACCACTAGTTTTTGAATGATTAACATTGTATATAGAGGTCATCGGCATGTGCTGGTGGCCTTTTTAATTTATGAGTTCTAAATCTGTTGAAGAGATAATCTACTGAATGAGGTAAGTATGTCAGCACAAATTATTGATGGTAAGCAAGTCGCAGAAAAAGTACGGGCATCTGTCGCAATAGATGTTGCCAAAATGAAAGAAGAACACAATTATGTTCCTGGTTTGGCAACTGTATTGGTTGGGGAAGACCCTGCTTCAGCTACTTATGTACGTAGTAAACAGCGAATGAGTGAAAAACTGGGGATTCGCTCAGTTGGTCATAAGCTCGAAGCAGATGCAACACAAGAAGAGGTTCTTGCGCTTGTTAAGAAATTAAACGCAGACCCTGAGGTGAATGGTATTTTGGTGCAGTTGCCATTGCCTAAGCATATTGATGAAGAAACGATTTTAAATGCGATTGATCTAGAAAAAGATGTTGATGGTTTCCATCCTGTGAATATCGGCCGTTTGGCAATGAAAGGTCGCAATCCACTGTTTATTCCTTGTACTCCGGCAGGTTGTATGGTTTTGCTTGAGGATGCAGGTGTGGATTTAAATGGTGCAGAAGCAGTTATCGTTGGGCGTTCAAATATTGTGGGCTTGCCCATGGCTATGCTGCTGCAAAAAGCAAATGCAACGGTGACAATTTGCCATAGCCGCACGAAAGACCTGACTGCACACCTGAAACGTGCTGATATTGTTGTGGCTGCAATTGGTTGGGCAGACATGATTAAAGGCGACATGTTGAAACCTGGGGTAGCAATAATTGACGTTGGTATCAATCGTGTTGATGATGAAACACGCAAACGCGGCTATCGTCTTGTTGGTGATGTTGAATTTGATACGGCTAAAGAAGTTGCTGGTGCAATCACGCCTGTTCCTGGAGGGGTGGGTCCGATGACGATTGCTATGCTGATGAAAAATACTTTGACTGCGGCACAAATTGCGTTGTCTAAGAAGTAGAGAATTGAAACAGAGGATAGGGAGCACGCTCCCTATTCTCTGTTTTTTTCCCGTGCTAAATCTTTGGGGGTGTTGACGTTGGCGAAGGAACGGCCGTTTCCATCAAACCGCTCAATCACATCCCGTTCCACATAATTCACCGATACATTGCGATAAAATCCAATGATTTTTAGCAATTTGGCATCTAAATCAGCTTCAATGGCAGGCAAGCATGCCTTGCTGTAAATGGCATGCATGGGTTCAGGGAACTTTTGCCAGCGTGGCACAATGATGTCGGCCGTTTCTTTTCGCGAAATCATGTAGGTCAGCAAATCACGATTGAGCCACGGCATGTCACAGGCGATCATGAGCGTGTGTGGATGTTGGGCGTGAAAAACGGCCGTTTGTATCCCCGCCAACGGTCCATGATCTTCGTAAATATCCCCAAAAATTGGTAATCCCAGATGTGCATAATCTGTTTGATTGTTGGTGATCAGGATCATTTCATCACCTAGACCGGCGAGCCGCTCAATGATGCCTTCAATCATCGGCTTACCGTTAAAGTTGATAAATGATTTGTCGGTTCCCATGCGGCTGCTTTTGCCGCCTGCGTTAATCGCGATAGTTAGTTTGGTCAAGAAGAACTCCCTATGGCTGTAGCCGGTCTCCAGACCGTGCTACCCTTTCCGGTGCGGTCTGGAGACCGACCGGAGCAGAGAAAGAGATTACACAAATCGATAAAAAACTTGATTGCTGACAAAACGGCCGTTTTCCGTCAACTTCAAAAAATCATCTTCAACTGTCAACAATCCCCACTCAATCATCTGCGACATCGTGCCGTTGTAAGCTTCATCCAGCGATTGCCCAAATTGGCTGGCAAATGCATTGAGGTCAAGCCCTTCTTGCAAAAGGCGCAGCTGTGTGATAATGATGTCGCCCATGTTTTCTTGTGGGTCGATGGCGTGGAAGTCGGAAACGGCCGTTGACAATGGATAATGATGTGCGTTTGTTTCTAGCAAACGACGAATATAAACACGCGGCTGTTTCACAACCTGATACCGGTAGCCTGCCGCATGGCCGTGTGCGCCTGCCCCCAGCCCTAAATAGTCGCCATTGCGCCAGTAGGTCAGGTTGTGCTCACATTCAAACCCAGGTTGCGCCCAGTTGGAGATTTCATAATGATCAAAGTTGTGTTCTGCTAAAATTTTGCCAGCCAATTCGTATTGATCTGCGGCTAAATCGGGGTCTGGGGGTTGAATACGGCCGTTTTGCAACCACCGGTTCATTGGCGTCCCCGGTTCAATCGTCAAGCAGTATAGGCTGAGATGTTGCGGCTGCAGCGTTAGCGCAGTGCAGACACTTTCTTCCCAACTAGCCAGCGTTTGCCCCGGCACACCATAAATTAAATCTAGGTTGATGTTACGAATACCTGCCTGATGGCTCATCTCAACAGCCTGTACGACTGCTGCAAAGTCGTGTTCCCGCTCCAAAATTGCCAATTCGCTGGGAATAACACTCTGAACGCCAAAACTCAACCGATTAACCCCCAACGTGCGTACTGCACTCAAATAATCGAGGTCAACCGTGCCCGGATTTGCCTCCATTGTGATTTCGGCATTTGCCGCCAGATCGAAATGAGATCGGACGGCGAGTAGAATGGGCTGCAATGTTGTAGGTGACATTAAAGTTGGCGTGCCGCCGCCGAAGAAGATGGTGTGAGACGGCCGTTTTACACCACCAGCCACCTGCTCAATCTCGGTCACCATCGCTGCCGCATACTGCTCCTTCAAAGCACTTAGGCTCGTATACGTATTAAAATCACAATACGAGCAGCGATGACGGCAGAAGGGAATATGGAGATAGAGGCTGAGGCTATTATTTTTGTACATAGTTGGTTTTTGTTGGTAGACAGTAAACAGTAACCGGTAAACTAATTACCATTCACTATTCACTATTCACCGTTCACTGCTTACCGTTTACCCAATTTTCATGCACATCACTTGGCATGAATGCATCGGATAACGTATCATATTACAATCCAATTGTATCAAGCCGTAGACTGTCTGACATGAGGGACATATGAATATGGATAATCAATTGCCAAAAGTTGATGCTGCTGGTTTGGCCCGAATGGTCGAAATTAGCAGAGTACTTAATTCCACAATCAATCTTGACGAACTGCTCAATTACATCATCAGCGAAGCAGCGCTGCTTACTAAAACAGAAGCTGCGTCTATTTTGCTGCTCGACCCGCGTACACGCCAGCTTCACTTCAAGGCCTCTTCTAACGAAATCCCGGCGGAAATGGCCGACATGCCTGTTAAATTAGACAACAGCATTGCTGGCGCGATTTTGTTGTCTAATCGGCCTCTGATTGTGCCAGATGTGTCGCAAGACCCACGCTGGAACAAGAAAGTAGACAAGGTGATTGAGTTTCAGACAAATGCTATTTTGGGTGTGCCCATGCGCAACGTCGATCAAGAACCGGTTGGTGTGTTGGAAGCGATCAACAAGCCAGATGGATCGGCATTTAGTGAACAAGATGTTGAAACCTTGTCGATTTTGGCTGATTTGGCCGGTGTTGCGGTAGAAAAGGCGCGATTGTTTGCCGAATTGCAGCAGGCAAATTCAGAGTTAAGTGAACTGGACCAGTTGAAAACAGATTTCATAGCCATTGCTTCACATGAACTGCGCACGCCGCTGTCAGTGATTCTCGGCTATGTGTCGTTTTTACGGGAAGAGGCCAGCCCGGCAATTGCGGAACAGTTTGACAGTGTGCTGCAAGCAGCTATTCATTTGCGTTCGCTGATTCAAGATATGTTGAACTTGCGCTATGTGGATGCGGGGGATGCAGCCATTAATTTAGAACAAATTGACTGTGTTCAAATTGTGCGAGAAATGGAAGTCGATAAGGATGAAACGGCCGTTGCCAAATCGCAACTGATTCAAATCAATTTACCAGACCGCCCGCTGCTTGTCACCGCAGATCGGGCGATGGTTGAAGTGATTATCAACAACTTGCTCAACAATGCCATCAAGTTTACGCCCCAGGGTGGTCAGATTGACATCACCTTGCAGCGGCAGGGTCAAGAAATCTGGTTTACGATTCAGGATACGGGCATTGGTATTCCTGGTGATCAATTGGATCGAATTTTTTCACGGTTCTATCAAGTTGAATCGCCGCTGCGTCGCCATCATGAGGGGATGGGGTTGGGCTTGTCGATTGCTAAGGAATTGGTGGAGTTGCATAACGGCCGTATTTGGGCCGAAACATTACCCCAGGGCAGCAAGTTCACACTTGCACTGCAAGCGGTCAATAACAGTGGGGATTAGCCGGTTGATTCTCACGAATGCCTAAACTGAATTTGGTATACTAACCTCCCGGAGGTGCTGCACCTCCGGGAGGTTTTAATTAACTTTTGTTCAGACTGGTTCAGGTGAAAAATAATGCGTAAATTTATGGTTTTATTGCCGATGTTTCTCTTTCTAATTTTGAGTGGCGTTTATTCGGCAAGCGCACAAGATAATGAAGTTGTGGTGCTAGAAATCGAAGCGCCGGTAATGCCGGTAATGGTGACTTATTTTGAGAGGGGGTTAGAAACGGCCGTTTCCAAACAGGCCGCAGCCATGCTCCTTGTC
>QQUD01000388.1 GCA_008501785.1 Chloroflexota bacterium | reverse complement strand
GCGTTGGTGTTCAGCGAGGGGACTTGATACGTTTATTTATTTGGCCATTGGTCCGGGTGTTGGTGGCGGTGCGATGGTCAATGGCAAATATCTGCACGGGCTGGTGCATCCTGAGATGGTGCACATGAAGCTGCCGCACGATTGGGAAAAAGACCCGTACAAAGGCCGCTGCCCGTTTCATGGCGATTGTTTGGAAGGTATGGCGGCTGGGCCAGCGATTGGTGAACGCTGGGGCAAACCGGCTTATGAACTGCCGCCCGAGCATCCAGCATGGGATTTGGAGGCGCATTATTTGGCGACAGCTTTGCAGGCATTTATTTGCACACTGTCGCCGCAGCGCATTATTTTGGGTGGTGGGGTGATGGAACAGCCGCAGCTTTTCCCGTTGCTGCGGCAAAAGGTGCAAACGTATCTGAATGGATATGTGCAGCATCCGGCGATTTTGGAGAATATTGACAGCTATATTGTGCCACCTGGACTGGGCAATCAGGCGGGTGTGTTGGGGGCGATTGCTTTGGGGGAAACGGCCGTATAAATCTAACCTCCTGGAGGTGTGGCATCTTTGCCTTGCACCTCCGGGAGGTAAAAAACTTACATACCGCACATCCCGGAGGTTAAGATACCGGAGCGCCTAGAATGCCAGCATTAACCCCCAAACAATTCGTCGCCAAATGGAGCCAGATTACGCAGAAAGAAACGGCCGTTTCCCAATCCCACTTCAACGACATCTGCCACCTCGTCGGCCACCAAACCCCGCTCGAATACGACCCCGCAGGCAAAAACTTCTCCTTCGAAACCCAAACCGAGAAGCCAGATGGGGCCAAAGGATTTGCCGACGTCTTCTTTCGTAACAAATTCATTTGGGAATACAAAGGGCCGCACAAAAACCTGACCAAAGCGTACCAGCAGCTCCAGCTCTACCGCGAAGATTTACAAAACCCGCCGCTGCTGATTACCAGCGACATCCACACCATCCACATCTACACCAACTTCAACAACTACCCCACCCAAAAACACGTCATCACCTTTGACGACCTGCTCAGTGGCGCAGGCGTAGACAAGCTGCGCTGGGCATTTTTCGACCCCGACCAGTTCAAACCGGCGAAAACGCAGGCGCAAATCACCAAAGCCACCGCCGACACGCTGCTCGCCGTCGCCGAACAGATGAAAAAGCACCGCGACATGCTGGGCGGTGAAAGCTACAGCAACGAGCAGTTGGCCCACTTTTTGGTGCGGCTGCTGTTTGCGCTCTTTGCCGAAGATATGGGACTGCTGCCCGACAACCTGTTTACGCAAATTGTGCGGATGCGCGGCAATAATTACGAAGATTTGCAAGACGTGCTCTGCGAACTGTTTACGAAAATGCGCGGCGGCGGCACCTTTGGCATGTGGCGCATTCGCCACTTCGACGGCACGCTCTTTGATGATGCCTTTGTGCCAGACATCCCGCATGATTTGGGACGGGCGCTGCTGCAAGCGGCCGAACAAGATTGGTCGCAGGTAGACCCGTCGATTTTTGGGACGCTGTTTGAGCGTGTCATCGACGAGAGCAAACGCGCCCAGTTAGGCGCACACTACACCAGCGAAGCCGATATTATGCTCATTGTCGAACCGGTGCTGATGGAGCCGCTAAAACGCAAGTGGGAAGCAGTGCGCCGTCAAGCAGACCGGATGCTGCGCCAACCCATTAACAATCAACAATCAACAATTAACGGAACAAGTGCATACGCTGCTTACTGACTTCGCCGCCGAAATCGCGGGGGTGCGCGTGCTGGACCCGGCGTGTGGGTCGGGGAACTTTTTGTATGTGGCGCTGCGGGAACTGTTGAATTTGCAGAAGGCGGTGATTTCGTGGGCGGCGCGGCGGGAGCTGCCGTCGATACCGCTCACGGTGGGGCCAGAGCAGCTGTATGGGATTGAAATTAACCCCTACGCGCACGAACTGGCGCAGATTACGGCGTGGATTGGGACCCTGCAATGGCGCAACGAAAACGGCTTTGCCAACATCACCGATCCCATTCTGCGCCCGCTGCACAACATCCAGCGCATGGACGCCATTCTCGCCTACGACGCCAACGGCAACCCCGTTGAACCCGAATGGCCCGTCGCCGATGTCATCATTGGCAATCCACCGTTTTTGGGAGGTCAGCGACTGTTACGTGAATTTGGAGAAGCTTATGTTCAAAACATGCGAGATGTTTATGAACAACGACTCCCACATGGATCAGATTTAGTCACATATTGGTTTGAAAAGGCAAGAGCGCAAATCAATAAGAATTTCTCAGGTCGAGTTGGTTTTATTGCCACTCAAGCTATTAGAACTGGTTCTAATAGAATGGTACTGGATAGAATTTTAGATACTGGAAGTGTTTTTTTTGCATGGAGTGATCGAGAATGGGTTTTGGATGGAGCCAATGTTCGAGTATCAATTATAGGCTTTGATAATGGAACCCAACAAACAAAATTCCTCAATGGAAGCACTGTTTTGAAAATACATTCTAACCTAACTCATGGCATAGACATAACAACCTCCATTCGATTAAAAGAAAATTTCGATCTAAGTTTTAAAGGTATTGATAAGTCAGGCTCATTTGAGCTTTCAAAAACTGAAGCGAGCCAATTATTAGAAATTCAAAATCAAGACCCAACTTTTTTAAATGATACTGTCGTTCGTCCATGGATAAATGGGCTTGATATTACAAATAGATTCCGTGAGATGTGGATAATAGATTTCAATTAAATGCCAATAGAGGAAGCCCAAAAATATACAGCTCCCTTTAAATATATTGAACGCATGGTTAACCCATTAAGAAATAAGAATAGGGAAAAAAGGCAAAAAGAATACTGGTGGCAATTTGCTCGTCCCAGACCCGCAATGCGAAAAGCAATCTCGTCACTTGGGCAATTTGTTGTGACAACAAGAGTAGCAAAGCATAGAATTTTTGCCTTTTTAAAAAAAGGTTCGGTGCCAGATAGTCGTCTGTTCGTAATTGCGCGAGAAGATGAATATTTTTTGGGCGTATTACATTCGCGTGTTCATGAAGCTTGGTCTTTAGCGACTTCCTCTCGTCATGGTGATGGATCAGATGGAGGACGCCTAACTTACAACAATACAACTTGCTTTGAAACCTTTTCGTTTCCGTGGCCGCCGGGAGAGGAGCCGGATGAATCTGCTGACTCGCTGGTGGCTGAAATTGCGCAGTGGGCGCTGGTGCAGTGGCGGGACGTCTGGCTCAATCCACCCCGCGACGGCATGTACGCCGGTCTCGGTGCCACCTACGACAAAATGCTAAAAAAGCGCACCCTCACCAACCTGTACAACGGCTTGCAATACTATCGCAGCACCGTCAAATCCGGCCAGCTATTCGCCCAGGCCGACTTCGACAAAGTCACCCGCAAATCCGTCACCCGCAGCGACATCGAAGAACTCGACGACATCCACACCGCCCTCGACCACGCCGTCCTCGACGCCTACGGCTGGCCCTACACCCTGTCCGACGAACAAATCCTGGAGCACCTCCTGGCTCTTAACCTGGAACGCGCTAGTTAGCCCTTACCTCCCGGAGGTGCCGCACCTCCGGGAGGTTGTCACCATTACGGCCGTATTGGTTCAGGCACAACCGGTGATGGCCCCCAAAGCTCTGTTGAATAGTTTGTCGTGAATTCACGTGATTCGTTAATAGCTTGTTGTACAGTCTCATTGTTATACCAGTTGGCAAATGCAGCCATATCGGCGAATTCGTAAGTTACGACCACCTGATGCGAACCAGTTGCCGGGCGGTATCCCCGAAATTCAACAACCCCTGGTAAAATGCGCGGTATTGCGGTTGGTGCCCAATCACCATACGCTTGTGCCTTTTCCGGACGAATATCCCACTTCGTTACATAAAGTACCATAACTAATCATCTCCTGATCAGCGATATATCTGCAACCAGACATATCAATCTAGGGCTGCCCCAAACAATTTAATTACCTTGCCCTGGGTTATAAGATTGAATTTACATTGGATTTTGTGGTGAGGTAAGTTGCGTGTCAGTATAAAACTTTTGCCAGTGTTAAATCAACATTGTTCATAAAAGAACAAACAGTCTCTTGACCTCAGGTACTTTAACCTCCCGGAGGTG
>QQUD01000008.1 GCA_008501785.1 Chloroflexota bacterium | reverse complement strand
GTGGGTTGTATAGGATGGTGATTTATCCACCAGCACCCGTGGGCCAGCCATCTCTTGCAAACGACGATACACGTCTTGAATGGATAAATTTTCTGCTTCCCACTCGTCCATCATGGCGGCGCTGCCCTCGGCATCTAACCCGGTCAACTCCATCACGGCTCGCTGTAATCCCTCTGCCAAATAGCTGCGGTCCAGATTGGGGTTGCGTTCGGCCAAATCATTGTAAGCTAACAAATGCAGTTCGGGCGGCGAAAACAATTCGGGATGGCCTGCCAGCATCACGCGCAGCAGCGTTGACCCCGATCTCGGTCCTGACAGCAAAAAGACCATGCTCGGATTTCGTTGGGTGGGGATTTCGGGTAATGGTGTTGGGCGCGTTCCTAATCCGTTAACACCGGCTGTCGGCGCAATGGCTGCACCAGTTGTCGCTGGTGTTGTCGATTCTAGCCCCCCTGCTTCTACCACCTGTGCGATCAGGTATTCAGAAAGAGCGATGATTGACGGCCGTTCAAAAATCTCACGCGGGAACAGGTTGATTTGCAGGTCTTTGTCCAGCTTCGTCACCAGTTCCATCACCATAATCGAATCGAGACCCAGTTCCATCACATTCAGGTCCGGAGAAATCTCTTCGGGTGCCATCATCATTGCGTTCGCAACTTTGACGCGTAAATAAACCAACATGCGTTCCACGCGCTCTGCGGCGTTGGCAGTGCGTAAGCTGTCAAGAATATTCGTTTCCGCCACTGGGCTAATCACCGTAAGCGGTAAATCAACGTCAGCAGCCGCGATAAATGTGGAATCAGCAGGCAGCAGTTGACGTAGCTGAGCCAGCGTTGCAGGCATCACGCCTAGCTGCGGCATTTCTTGATTAATGAGGTGTCCCAGTAAATCAAGTCCTTGTGTGGGAGCAATGGAAACCATGCTGCGACGAGCTGGCTGTTTTGCCAAATCCGTTTCAGCAGCCATGCCGACCTCATCCCAAGGACCCCAATTAATGCTAATGGCTGGCAAACCTTGCTGGTGGCGATGATGGGCTAAAGCATCCATAAACCCATTCGCGGCCGCATAGTTACCTTGCCCAGCCGATCCACCTAACGACGCTGCTGATGAGAACAATACAAAGAAGTCTAGCGGTTTGCTTTCAAAATATTGGTGCAGCAGCCAGCTTCCAGTTACTTTTGGAGCCATTACTGTGCTCAACTCACTCAGACTCATTTTTTGCAACGATTTATCTTGCAAAACGCCAGCCGCATGAACCACACCACAAATGGCTGGCAAACCTTGCGCTTCATAGTTTGACATAAACTCGGAAAGTTGCACCTCATCGGTGACATCAACGGCAGCGGTGTGAACTTGTATGTTTTGTGATTCGAGTTTTTGGATGAGTTGGATGGCGTTGGTGAAACGGCCGTTTTCATCCCCCCACGCCTCTCTCGACGGCAGCGGCGTACGCCCCAACAAAACCAACGACTTCGCACCTTGCTCTGCCAGCCACTGCGCTAGCTGAAGACCCAAACCGCCAAACGCACCCGTGACAAGGTACGCGCCTTCAGAATTAAACTGAACTAACTCGGTATCTGTTAGCGAATTTTGGCTTTGCACCAAACGCGCCCCAAATCGCGCATCATCACGGAAAGCAATCTGCTGTTCGCCATCTGGCTGTAGGATTTCAGCACAAAGCCGTTCTGCATCGCTAGCAGCTTGGACAGTGGTATCGAGATCAATCAAACCGCCCCACAATTTTGGATGTTCAATAGCAATCGTTTTGCCTAAACCCCACAAAGGTGATTGGGCAAAACTAACAGAAGCGTTTCCAACTGGCTGTGCAGCGCGTGTTGTCAGCCACAACTGGGGCAGTTCGTTCTTTTGACTATCGCTAAAATTAGCTTCGGCCGCAATCAATGCTTGCAAAATGTGCAGTGCTGAACCACTTCCTAATAGCTGCGCGTTCTTTAACTCACCAGCCGTTGTGGCAGTTTGAGCGTTTAAGCTCCAGAGGTGAACGATGCCGCGTAACGGCCGTTTCCCCCCCACCATCATCTCTTTAAACAACACCTCAAAATCAGCCTTATTCGTAAGATCAACCGCATCTGCTTGCACAACCTGACAGCTTTCGCCTTTGGCCTGCAATTGATTCGCCAGTTCCGCGCCTACACCACCTTCATCTGCCAAAATGAGCCAGTGACCGGGCTGTGCAGGTGTGAGAATATCAGCATTACGAGGTTGCGCCTGCCAATCAATTTCATACAGCCAGTCATTCATTTCAGAAGCATCAGACTGCGCTGCGAGCTGCTTTAATGGTGTTGATGAACGTTTCGTGTAAAGCCCATCCGCTATCCAATAACGCTTGCGCTGGAATGGGTAGGTAGGCAACCAAACACGCTGACGGGCATAAACCTGATCATAAGCTGCCCAATTGATGTTTACGCCCATCGCATAAAATTCACTCAGGCTGTTGAGCATCATTTGCCAATCATTACGGCCGTTTCTCAACGAATACAACCAGTTTCCAACACCTTTTGGCAAGCAACGCTGTCCCATCCCGGTCAACGTTGGGTTAGGACCCACTTCAAAGAACAATTCATATCCACTGTCGTGCAAAGTTTGAATAGCAGCAGCAAACCGAACACCTGCGCGCACATGGTTCCGCCAATATGCTGGATTCGTGACCTCGGCGGCAGTTGCCATCTTGCCAGTTACATTCGAAACCAGATCAATAGTTGGCGCAGAATAAGAAACAGATGCCGCAACTTTTTCAAATTCGTCGAGCATTGGCTCCATCAAGTGTGAATGGAAGGCATGGGAAACGGTGAGTGTGCGGGTTTTGACGCCTTTTTCGTGCAGGGTGTCAAGGATGGAGGAAACGGCCGTTTCCAATCCCGAAATCACCACATTCTCAGGACCATTCACTGCTGCAATTGAAACGGTATCAGCAAATGGTGACATTGCAGCGCGAACTTCTGCCTCGGTGGCAAAGATGGCAGCCATTGCGCCATTTTGCGGAAGGTCTTGCATCAACCGCCCCCGCTCAGCAATTAGCTTCAACCCATCTTTCAAACTAAAAACGCCAGCAACACATGCAGCCACATATTCACCCACGCTGTGTCCCATCACGGCCGCTGGTTTGATTCCCCATGACTGCCACAATTGGGCCAGCGCATATTCGATAGCAAACAAAGCTGGCTGGGTATAAGCTGTGTCGTTGATAGGTGACTCGTGATTTTCAGGGTAGAGGACTGAGAGGAGGGGGCGGTCTAGATACGGCCGTAACAACGCATCACATTCATCTAATGCAGCACGAAAAGCAGGCTGTGTCGCATACAACTGCCGTCCCATGCCCACATATTGCGAACCCTGCCCGGTGAACAAAAAGGCGATTTCTGGTTGCTCGGTGCCTTTCACCGTGCCAGCAACGATTCCTGTTGCACTTTGCCCAGCAGCAAATGCAGCCAGTTTTTCTTGTGCATCAACAGCAGATTCAGCCGCTACAGCTAAACGGTGCTGAAAATGGGAACGGCCGTTATTCATCGTAAAACAAACATCGGGGAAAGACACATTTTGATTGTCGCGCAAAAATATTTCAAATTGTTTTGCTTGTGCGATGAGTGCGGATTCGGTTTTGGCGGAGAGGGTGAGGGTGTGTAACGGCCGTTTCACATCCAGCGGCTCCACAACTACCTCAGGCGCTTCACCCAAAACCACATGAGCATTCACCCCACTAAAACCGAAAGAACTCAGCCCAGCCAGCCGCCCTGTGTCACTCGCAGCCCAAGACATACGTTTAGCAGCCACTTCAACCGGAAGCTGATCCCACAAAATATAAGGATTTGGCTCACTGAAATGCAAATGAGGTGGAATCTCTCGATTTTGCAAAGACAGAACCACTTTAATCAATCCTGCAATCCCGGCAGCCGCTTCCAGATGTCCAATATTCGTTTTCACAGACCCCAGAAGTATTGGTTTATCAGTTGCACGATCTACGCCAAGCACTTAAGCTAATGCCTGTACTTCGATCGGGTCGCCTCATGATGTTCCTGTGCCGTGCGCTTCTAAATAATCAATTTCATGGGGTTTTACGCCAGCATTTTTCAAAGCTTGACGACTCACGGCTTTTTGCGAAGGGCCGTTGG
>QQUD01001128.1 GCA_008501785.1 Chloroflexota bacterium | reverse complement strand
TGGTTTCGTAGATTTTGACTGCGTTGCGCACGTTGACGAGGGTGGTGTTGGGGGAAGAAACGGCCGTGTTGCCATTCACCCTATTTCGCTTCAAATGTAATCCAAACATCATTAATTTTCAGTTTCAGGTGTCATTTCGAGGTCCTTCGAGAAATCATTGTCCTCTGTGAAGATTGTTGGGATTTCTCTTCGAAGACTCATCGAAATGACATTAGTTTCTTAGAAAGATCCGCGTAATTCCGCGTTTTTCCGCGTCCAATAAATGCTTCTAATCAGTCATCAGTAACCCGTAATTGGTCCGATTACGGATCACTGACAACTTATCAGAACTCTGTTTCTAATGCTTTTAGTATGCAACCGAAGGGGGTGGGAAGTCATCAACCGGGGGGGTGGATTAGGGGGGTGGATTTGAGGGGGAAGCAATTCAGCATTTCAGCAAAAGCTAATTCTGGCTGAATTGCCGACGAGCTGACTAGCTGAAATGCTGTTTTCATAAAAGCGACAACTCGCGAGCGCGGGTGATGGCGTGGGGGCGACGGGTGACGCCGAGTTTGCCGTAGATGTTGTTGATGTGGGTTTTGATGGTGCTGACGGCAACCACAAGCTGGCCAGCGATTTCGCGATTGGTGGCACCGGTGGCAATCAAACGCAATACTTCAAGCTCACGGTTGCTGAGGGGGTCAATAAGTGATGGGTGGTGAGTGGTGAGTGGTGAGTGGTGAGTGCCTGGTTCTTGCTGAAACCTGCCCCCTGAAACCTGATTGCTCAAAAGCTTTTGAATATATGCCTGCTGGGTTAGTGGAACGGGTTTCTTCAACAATTCAATCAAAAGCTTTTGAATCGGTTCGCCTTTATCGAGGAAAATGCGGATATATTGTTCGGGTTCGGCGAGTGTGAGCGCCTCTTGCAGAGCTGTTACCGCTTTGTCTTGCTGTTTGGTGTGGAAATAGGCGATGGCTTGCAGGCTAAGGGCGTCAATGATTACACCAGCACGGCCCAAGCGCGTTGCCCTTGGCAGCAGGTCTGTCAGAATGTTGAGCGCCGTTGAATAGGATTGCTGTGCTAGATAGAGGTGAATCAAGGTGACACGGCCGATTTCCCAAAAGTGATAGGGAGTGTTTTCCAGCGTTTTGTCTACTAATTTAACGGATTTGACCCAGCGAACGGCCGTTTCTAACCGGCCCTGCTGAATGTCCAACCGCGTGCGATGGACGCCAACTAAATAATCATCCATCACCGAGGCATCAAATCGAACTGCTATATTTGTCGCTTGTTCAATCGCAATTTGTGCGCCAGCAAAATCACCCTGCGCTTGTCGCAACCGCGACAGCCAGATATACCCATCCATTGCCCCTATTTCTCCCCATCGATGAATATTGTTTAGCCCTTGTGTGAGCAGTTCTTCCGCTTTGTCCAGTTGATTCCATTCGCGGTAGATTTCGCCGAGGCCCATTTGGGGAATGCCTGCAATGGGTAACGGCCGTTTGCCATCATCCACCGCCAATTCAACACACTGCTGATACACATTTCGCGCATCTCGCAAGCGCCCCCCAGCAATATGAAATTCACCCACATGCGCCAGACAAATCACCTGTGACATGATATTGTCAGCAGCAGCACTGATTTCCGCTGCTTCCATCAGCTTATCAATCACCAGTTTCACATCACCATGCAGGGCCATTGCCAGCGCCATGTTTTGAGAAACCAGGCTGCGTAAAAAATGATTGGCAGACGGCATAATTTTCAAAGCTAACTCTGACAAAATTTGGCTTTCTTCGACATCCCCCCGAAACGCCGCCATTAAACCACGCATCACATTAACTTCGCCACTGGTAGCACCCTCGCTGTCTGTCAGGGACGCTTCAAGCTGGGATTCAATGGCGACCAGGGATTGCCCATTGATCAAAAATGCGCCTGCTTGGTAAACGTAAAGTAACGGCCGTTCCCGCAACATCTCATTTGGCAGCGCACCAATCCAATGCAGCAGCGTCTCTACTTCACTGCGCATCAAATAATCTTCAGCCACGAGTTCAATTAGCGCAGCCGCATTTTCAAAAGACGTGGCTTGCAAATAATGATTGATGGCGGTAGATAAACGGCCGTTTTCCGCATACCATTCCCCTGCCCGATGATGCAGCTGCAATGCCAACTGTGGCTGAGTCTGCCGCAACCGCTGTCGCAATAAATCAACAAACAGGTGATGATAACGATACCACTGCCGATCATCATCCAGCGGAATCACGAAAAGATTGGTGCGGTCCAGAAATGCCAAAACTTCTTGACTAAGAGCTAACGGCTGAGACCTAAGGGCTGAGTTCCCACTCGCCACTTGCCACTCGCCACTCGCCACTAAAGCATCACAAAGCGGGCCGGTGAGTTCGTCAAGAACGGCAGTTTTCATCAAAAAATCCTGAATTGCCGGTGATTGGCGCTGCCACACCTCTTCCATCAAATAATCGAGCACGTACCGGTTGCTGCCGGTGAATGCCTGTACATATCCAGCTAGATCAGTATGTCCTTGCATCGAAACGGCCGCCATTTGCAGGCCGGTAATCCACCCCTCCGTGCGTTCGGTGAGCGCATTGACAGCATCAACACTCAAGTCAAGTTTCATCAAATCGTTTAAAAATTGGGTAGTTTCCTCAAGCGAAAATGCCAAATCCGATTGCCGAATTTCGACCAACTGCCGTCGCCCGCGCAAACGCGATAGTGGCAGTGGCGGATCGCTGCGGGTGTTCACAATGAGATGAAAATTGTTGGGGATGTGGTCCAACACAAAGGCCAACCCCTGATGGATGTCATCATCTTCAATCAAATGATAATCATCTAAAACAAGGATGATTGGGTGGGAAACGGCCGTTAGTTCATTTAACAACTGTGTCAAAACCACATCTATCATCAACGATTGTCGGTTTTGCAACATGGTTAGTGCGTCATTTGAGAGGTCGGAAACGGCCGTGTTTAGCGCCGCCACCACATAAGACAAAAATCGCACTGGATCATTGTCTCGTTCATCCAACGACAACCAGGCAAATGCTGCTTTTTCAGGCTGCTGCTGAATCCAATTCGTGACCAGTGTCGTTTTACCAAACCCGGCAGGAGCCGAAACAAGCGTCAACGGGACCGACAAGGCACGATGCAATATGGCTGCCAGTCGCGGTCGCGCAACCAGTTCCAAACGCGCTGGAGGCATATACAGCTTGGTTTGCAAAATCGTTGCCGTCACTTTAAATCACCAATTGCATCACTAAAAACAAAATAATTGTGCTCGAAGCACCCACATAAATCCAACGAATTTTATTTAGACGATTCTCGGTGCGCGAATCAAGCAGCTTGATAGTCGAGTACACAATAATCACATCCATCAAAAATAATGGAATCGCATAAATCCAGCTTAACCAATTCAATAAAAATGGCAAGCCGCTTAGCAAAACCACAAATAAAAACAACCCAGCACTAATTCGCATTGCCTTTTCTGGCCCAAATTTGACAGCAAGCGATTGCGAACCCGCCTGTTGATCACCTACCACATCCATTGCATCTGCCGCAATCTCCTCACCTAAATCAATCAACATGGCAACAACAGCAAAAAACCAGACCATACCGACAAACGGTTCACCTACCACAATACCCCCAAACACAAACGTCATGCCAACTGAAATGCCCACCAGCAAATTCCCAAACAAACCGGTTCGTTTTAGCCGCCAATTGTACAAAAAGCCAATGGTCCAAATCACAATCGCCACAATCAAGGCGACACTGCTAATCGCATAAGCAGCGATAAACCCGAGCAAGGCAATGATTATAGAAAGCCAAACCACATCTTGCTTGCTGACAAGACCCGATGGCAGCGGCCTCTCTGGCGCATTAATTTTGTCACTTTCGAGATCAAAATAATCATTCAAAATCAGTGACGTTGCTGAGATAAAGAAGACGCTGAAAAATCCCAACAGCGCCTCTCGCCCAGTTGGCAGCATTCCCAATGCCAGCACTTCACCCACGATCACATTAATGCCTGCAAACAAAGGCAGTTCAAACCGGAACAAGCGCCATAAGCCTGATAATTTTGATGAAGTTTTACCTGTTGATATTTCTTCCATGCTGCTAATTCTTCCCCCTGGTTAAATTTCAATGA
>QQUD01000010.1 GCA_008501785.1 Chloroflexota bacterium | reverse complement strand
CGTTCCTGAAGATCAGGTATTCCCTGTGCTATACACCGGTGAAGCACTCTCCGCACAAGATGCGGCTGGTCCAATCATCACTGCCAATCCTGACATCACCAACTGGATCGTGTTCGGTTGTAACGACGAAGGTGCTTTGGGTGCATTGAACGCACTCGGTACCGCAGGCGTCAATCCTGATGACATCATTGGTGTTGGCCTCGGTGCATACGAAGCTTGTAAATTCTGGGCTGCTGATATTCCGTCCGGTTTCAAAGCTGGTCTGTTCATCTCCGGTCAAGATGTTGGTAACACAGCGGCATCTGTTCTGTATGAAGCAGTTGTCAATGGTGTGACACCAGAAGCAAACACCTACGCACCCACAACAATTGTTGATGCATCCAACTACACTGACGTAATGGATGAAATTTCACTGGCGAATTGTTCCCAGTAATGTAAGTTAGCAACACCTGTCATTTCGATGAGTCCTCGAAGAGAAATCCCTTGATCCTCATAAGAAAGAGGGATTTCTCAGAGAGCCTACTAAGAAAGTTGTCATTCCGAACGCAGTCTTCGGAGTGAGGAATCTTGCTTCGAGTCGGTCATTATTCCCCGACCTCAAAGCAAGATTCCTCGGAGGACCTCGGAATGACAACTACAAGACAAGTTTCTTCCCTATTCTGTGCTGGGTTTTCTCAGCATAGGTTACTCGAAATGACGGGTACAGAGATGAACTACCATGAGTGAAGAAAAGACCGACATTCCCGGCACGTTGAAGGTACGCAATATCAGCAAGGGATTCCTCAACGTTCAGGCGTTGCAAGATGTCTCGCTTGATATTCGACCGGGCGAAATCCTCGCTTTTATGGGCGAAAATGGGGCGGGTAAATCCACGCTTTTGAAAATCATCAATGGTGACTACCAGCCCGATGCTGGCACTGTTTCGATTGATGGTGAGACCCTATCATTTTCAAATCCCAAACAAGCACATGAAGCAGGCATCCGCGTTATTTATCAAGAGCCAGAGATTGTTCCTGGCACTGATGTGCCTGAAAATATTTGGATTGGGGAACTGCCAAAACGGTTTGGTTTTATAGACCGCCGTCAACTGAAAGAAAAAGCCCAAAGCCGTCTGCAAGAGTATGGTTTTGAAAATGTATTGCCCATCGACTTGATGGGAGAAGAGTTGTCATCTGCACAGCGGCAGCTTGTGGAAATTATGCGCGCTTTAAAGCGCAATGTGCGCGTGCTGGCGCTGGATGAGCCGACTTCATCGCTTACGGATGAAGAGGTTGATCGCCTGTTTGAGTTAGTCAATCGACTGCGTGATGACGGGGTGGCCATTATTTATGTGTCGCATCGCATTAACGAGATTAAGCGCCTTTGTGACCGGATTGCCATTTTGCGTGATGGCAAGTTAATTACGGTTGAGGCGGCTTCCAAGCTGACTGAGGCTGATATTGTGCGGTTAATGGTTGGACGCAGCTTGTCTGATGTGTTTGAGCGCAATCCGTCTGGTACAGACCAGGAAGTGCTCAGAATTGAAAATCTTTCGAGCAACTGGCACAAAGATATTAGCTGTCACATTAATCGAGGGGAAGTAGTCGGATTTGCTGGCCTCGTTGGCGCGGGTCGCTCTGAACTTGCCAAAGTGATTTTTGGGGAGTTTCAAAAGAACAGCGGGACCATTACCCTTGATGGCGAAGCGCTAATGGCTAAACGCCCCGATCAGGCGATTGCGAAAGGTGTTGGTTTTGCACCTGAGGATCGCAAGCGTGAGGGGTTGATTTTGATTCGCAGCGTATTGGAAAATGCTTCAATGGCGATTTTAAATCGATTGAGTCGTTTCCATTTCGTAAGCCGCTCTAAAGAACGCAATTTAGTGAGTGGCTTTGTAGAAAAGCTGCAAGTGCGTACCCCTTCGCTCGATCAGGAGGTTGGCAAGCTGTCTGGTGGCAATCAACAAAAGGTTGTATTGTCGCGCTGGCTGGCAGCGAAGCCAAAGCTGTTGATTTTGGATGAACCGACACGCGGTATTGATGTTGGTGCAAAGGCGGAAATTTACCGCTTGATTGATGAGTTGGCGAATGAAGGGCTTGGTATCATGTTTATCAGTTCGGAAATGCCGGAGATTTTGGGGCTTTCGGACAGGATTTATGTGATGCAAAACGGCCGTATTACTGGCGAACTCACTGCAGAAGAAGCAAATGAAGAGACAATTCTCGAACTTGCAATGATTGATAATCTGTCAACGACCCAAACTGAGGCCGCAGACAATTCGGAAGGTTAATTATTATGGGTAACGAAACAACTATCCAACTACCAAAAACTAAGGAAGGCGATGGCACGCTTCGTCGGCTGATCAACACGTTTGGTGTTGATAATCTAACGCTGGTGCTGGCTATTTTTGTCCTCCTCTTTCTGATCATGGTCGTCAGCGGCTGGTTTGGTTATACAGGTGGCGACAAATTCTTATCTTGGCAAAATTTAATGAACAGTGTGGCACAAGCCGTCGTGATTGTGGGGCTGTTAGCCATTGGGCAAACGGTGGTCATTATCGCCGGTGCGCTTGATATTTCTGTTGGCTCTATTGCCTCGATTGGCTCTGTGGCATCGGCGACCTTTTTGGTCGGTGCTGGCACTGTCGGGACAATTGCTTGGCTGCCAACCGGCAACGTTTTCTTTGCAGTGCTGATGGGTATTATCGCCGGGGTCCTTTGTGGGGTGCTCAATGGATTTATTGTGACCACCCTGAAAGTGAATCCGATTATTGCGACGCTGGGTACACTGGCAGCGTTTGGCGGTGTTGCATTCCTGGTAGCCCCAGGCGGCAAGCCTGTTGGTGTTCACATTTATCCAAAATTCACGTTTCTGGCACAAGGTCGCTTTATGACAAACCTGCCCGTTCCACCGTTGGGCGGTGCAGAATGGCCTGGTGTGCCGATTTTAACCGTGATTCTGCTGCTAGTGGTGGCGATTACTCACATTCTGATGACTTATACTGATTTTGGGCGAGCCATCTATGCCATTGGTGGCAATGATGTGGCTGCACGGCTGGCGGGTATCAATTTAGCTCGCGTCCGCATGATCATGTATATGTTTTGTGGTGGTGTAGCGGGTTTGGCTGGTGTGTTGCTGACGGCGCGTACCACGTCGGGTAATCCGATTAATGGGACGGGGCTGGAGCTACAGGCGATTACGGCCGTTTTCCTCGGCGGTGCCGCCACAGCAGGCGGGAAAGGAACCGTGTTCGGCACGTTCCTGGCCGTGATTCTTGTCGGTATCTTGAACAACGGCATGAACCTGCTCGGCTTCAACACCTTCATTCAGCGCGTGGCGCTTGGTTTGCTGCTAATTGCAGCCGTCGCCGTTTCCCAATGGCGGCAAGGCCGCGCAGAGCGTGCGCGCACTTCAATTGCTGCGTAATAAAAAAGTCATTTCTCCCCTCGAAGACCTCCGAGGTTTGCTGGCATACCAGTTTAAAACTTCGGAGGTCTATTTATAAAACAGGAGTCGTTCCAATGACCCCACGTGATCGTGTATTGACAGCTCTTAATCACGAAATTCCAGATCGCTGTCCCATGCAGATTTCTTTTACTCCCGAATTTGCCACACGGCTTGCCAAAGAGATTGATCTAGGCAACGATAAAATCCATAATCCTCATGGTGGCGGGAACACTTATGAACTCGAACGCGCCTTGGATGAGGATATGCTGCTTACATCAGTCGGTTGGGCAAATTCTTATTACCAAGATGCAGACGAATATGTTGACGAATGGGGCATTGGTTGGCATTCTGTTGAGTATACAACGCCTTTTGGTAACGGCCGTTACACCGAATTCAGCCGGAATCCACCATTAGCAGAAGATGATGCAATTGCCAGCTACCAGCCCCCCGATCCTACCCGCCCGGAGCTTTACAAAGAAGCTGAGTGGTTGTTAAACAATTTTAAAGAGTCGCACTGGATTGTTGGCGTGACCGTTACCACCATTTTTGAGACGGCGTGGGCATTACGCGGTTATGAAAAAATGCTGATGGATTTGGCGCTTAAGCCCGATTTGGCCGATGCAATTATGGAAATTCCATACCAATACCATCTCGCCGCCGCCAAAAAGCTGACTGAGATGGGTGTCGATATGATTTGGACGGGTGATGACATTGGCG
>QQUD01000870.1 GCA_008501785.1 Chloroflexota bacterium | reverse complement strand
AGCGATTTGTGGCGCACGCCGCAGCCATTCAGGAATAAATGCGATATCGTCCAACGCAACTTCACTATTAGCTAAAATGAGCAGCATCTGCTTGTCACGTAAAATGGCGAGTACCTGGTCACCAGGTAACTGTTTGCCTTCCTGCCCTAGGCCCACTGCTTCACCAATGGCGATTTTGATTTGCTCTGTCCCCCCTTGAATTGCATCCAGCGGCACAAACCAAACGCCATCGGGAAAGCTCGTTTTGACCTGTTTGCCCACCTCAATCGACAGTCGCGTCTTGCCAATCCCCCCTGTGCCAATGAGGGTGATGAGACGATAGTTGGGGTTAACCAGTCGCTGCAGCAGTTGCGTTTGTTCTGCTTCTCGACCAAAAAATTGCCCAGTGGGTAACGGTAAATTGTCAGGAATATCAGCACCCGCATAAAACAGGGCATTGTCGAAAATTTGCTGTCGCAGTTGATGGGTTTCATCTTCCGGTTCTACGCCCAACTCATCCCACAGCCGTTGTTGGCACTGCTCAAACTGGGCAAGGGCGGACGTGCGGTCGCCAAGAAAGGTATGGGCCTGCATCATGGCGCGATGCGCGGATTCCAGCCACGGTTCCAGGCGGAGTTGACGTTGGGCTATGTCGAGAACGGCCGTCCACGCTCCAAGCGCCATTTGTGCCTCACGCAGGTGGGTCATCGCCTCTAAAGCTCTCTGCTGAATGTGCTCACGTTGGGCAACTAGCCACGCCTCCCATGTGTTGCTAGGGAAGTTCAGCCCAGCTAACAGGTCGCCGCGCACGCGGTCAACGGCCGTTTGCAACTGCGCCAAACACGTCGGACACCCTGCCAACTGTCGGTGTGGATGCGTTTCGACTGTCGCCAGGCATTGTTCAAACTGCATCACGTCAGTCACGATGTCGTTGCCAGTGCGGAGAGTGATTTGTTTGCGGTCGATCTCAAGGTAGGGGGAAACGGCCGTATCATCTCCAATCACCTTCCGTAAGCGGGTTAGGCGGTTGCGCAGATAGGTGAGTGCCTCTTTGTCTGGGCGGTCAGGCGAGAGCAACCCGGCCAAGGTGTCGCGGCGTTGGGGTGTGCCTTGGTGGGCGGCCAGATAGGCGAGCAAGACGCGCAGGGCGTCGGTGCGGAAAACGGCCGTTTTCCCCCCAATGGTGACCTTTAACGGGCCAAGCATGTTTATCTGAAGTTCATTCTTCATCGTAAAAAATTGTAAATGGTAAATGGTGAATGGTAAACGACTTCCGGTTCACCATTCACCATTTACCATTCACCATTCTCTTGGGTGCGCTATGGGTGCGCAGTCTTCCTATGGTGTGGTCATCAACGCGGCTCACAGGGAGTCGCCAAAAAACACAGTATAGGAGACCTAAAATGAAACGTATAAATAATTGGAAAACCATTACCTTAGCAACAATCGTACCCCTTCTTATCGTCCTTCAGCCCGCAATCACATATGCTTGCTCTACTGGCTCACATTGCGGAGGTTAGGTAAAAATTCCACATATCATTGTCAAGAACCCATTATTCGATGGGTTCTTTTTATTTAGAGATTCAAAGCATGGCTAACAGCCTCAGCCCGTTTAAGTAAATTTGGATCATTGATCTCTTTCGCCAATGTGACAACTCTTTGGCTATATTGCTTTGCTTTCATAGAATTGTGTTTGCTCAATAATGTCGCCAAGCTGATCAGTACATCACATTCAAGAGATTTTAGACCATCTTGTTGTGTGATTTCTAATGCTTGAATGTAAACTGTTTCCGCGCCTTGCACATCGCCTTGCATTTTCATAACGTCAGCCACATTGTGGAAGGCGACAACCGTTGAAGGACGATTGCCTATCTTTTCCGCGATTTTTAACCCACGTTCTAAATTTTGAAGGGCTAAATCAATTTCCCCTCGCAAACGGTAATTTTTTCCGATGTTAATATAAATATCGCTTTGACTATGTAGGCTGCCATTAGCAATCGCTAATTCAAGCCCAAGTTGATAATAGTATTGAGCGCCAAAGTAATCTTTTTGCTCCATATATATACTGCTTAGGTTGTTAAGCAACATTGACTGTAAATAACGGTTATTTTGTTCATCGCAAATAGCCAAAGCTTGTTCCATTGTTTGCTTGGCAGCAGGCAAGTCCCCCTGATTTCTATACACAAGGCCGATGCTGTTGAGGCTGACGCTTAGATTTCTCGCGTTGTTCAAAGCTCGCCATGCAGTACATGCCTTTTCAAGATGTTCATGTGCTATGTCGTAGCGACTTTGGATGTCGTGAATAATGCCTAGTTGATGATGACACCAGCTTATAATCAGAGTGGCATCAAGCATGTGGGCGATGTCAAGGGCATGTATGAGTTTGCCTTTGGCTGCGTCATATTCTCCCAATCTCCAGAGTGACTCCCCCAACCATACATGCCCCATTCCTTCTGCCCAGCGGTCGTCGCATTGGTTAGCCAACTTCAATGCTGTCTGAATCGTTTGCATAGCTAGCCGATATTGCCCGAGTCGATTTTGGAACCGCGCCCGCTCCAGCTTAGCACGGGTCGCCAAAGCGATGCCGTTACTCACCCATGTGGCTGCCGCGTTAACTGTGCTGTGCATGATGGACTCCCCTTCATGTGCCAACCCACGTAGTTGATAGTAAATGGAGAGCGGCGTGAGCGCATTGGTGAGTAACTCGGCACTATGCTCGGACAGACCCGTTTGCCAAGCCCGCCGTATGTTGTCAATGTCTCGTTCAAGCTCGTTGATTGAATCTTGCGGTCTCTCTTTTTGTAAAGGTTCGGTGTGCTGGGCAAGTAATGTCAGGTAATAGTGGGCGTGTTTGTGTGGCGTTGGGTCGGTCGGTTCCCGTTTTGCGGCCGCATATGCCCGTATTACCGGATGGAGCGCGTAGCGACCCGAAGCGACATCGTGCGACAGGAGCGACTTGTCGCCCAGCGCGGCTATTTGCAGTGCATCCGCTTCTGCGATTTGCTGTGCAGCTGTTTGTGTAAACCCACCGCGAAAAATTGACAATCGCGCTAGCTGCTGCTGTTGTGCGGAGGTCAAGGTGCGCCATGACATCTCAAAAACGACATGCAGACCATGATGACGCTGTGGCACGTCGCGTAATGAGGCCTTGAGCGTGCCAAAGCCATCACGTAAACTGTCCGCAATTGCCTGAAATGGTGTAGAGCGCGTAAGAGCAGCGGCCAATTCGAGCGCCAACGGCAGCCCTTGCACCATGCGGCAAATGGTGCGGATGGCAGTCAGGTCAGCGGCCGATATCGCCCTGTGCTGTTGCTGTGCTTGCCGTGACACAAACAGTTCAACCGCATCAGAAGGCATTTCATCCGTGTCGCTGGAAGGGTAACTTAGCCCCGTCAATGCAATCGTCCACTCGGCTCGAATTTTCAATGCTTCACGCGAGGTGACAAGCATTTGCACGGTTTCACACTGCTGCACAATATCGAGGACAATCTGCATACCCGCAAGCAGATGCTCAAAATTGTCCAGCACGAGCATCATCTGTTTGTGTTGCAGATGGTTGCGTAATTGTGCTTCCGGTGTTGCCGACCCGGTCAACCGCATGTCGAGTGTGGTGGCAATTTCAACCGCAATCGCTTCGGCTAAGTCGTCATCATCGGGGTCGAGGTTTGCCAGCTCAACCAACCAGACACCATCTCGATACTGGCTGAGGCGGCTGCGTGCAACAGCGGTGGCGAGGCGAGTTTTGCCGACACCACCTTGCCCGGTGATGGTGACAAGGCGGCACCATGGCTGATCAAGGCGCACGTGTATTTTTTGCTGGACTGTTTTTCGGCCAAAAAACTGATTGTACGAGGTGGGCAAATTGTGGCGAACGGCCGTTACCGAGTGTGTTGTGATCAGGGGGGTTGGACGAGCTGGACGAGCGTCCTCTATCAACGCTGTCATCTGGGCGGGGGGCGCAACGCCCAACTCCCTATGCAGTCGTTCAACACAGTAATTGTAATGAGCGACAGCCTCACGCACATTACCAGCGTTGAGATGAAGTTGAATGAGCAGTATGTGGGCTGTCTCACTGAGGTCATCTATTTCCAGCCAACGACGGGCAACTGCAATTCCGTATGCAACATCGCCCGTGGTGAGCGCATATTGCCCTAACTTATTGAACGCG
>QQUD01000366.1 GCA_008501785.1 Chloroflexota bacterium | reverse complement strand
AGCAGGGTGGGCGGGGTAACGGCCGTTCCGACACCCAATCTAACCCGCGCCAACCGATTAATCGCATGGTTGAGGATGCTTTAGATGAGCTGAATACGCAGGTTGACCGATTCCGCCGTGATTAATCTGCTACTAATGTAAGAAAGTGGAGGCATTGTTCGTCTATTAAGCAAGAGAACATATCTTCCTCCTCTTTCTCCTCCTTCTATTGATGAAAGCGCCGCACTGACCATGCGGCGCTTTTCGTTTTTCGAAGAGGAACACAGAGTTGCACAGAGAACCACGGAGGGGCACAGAGAGGAAGAGAATTGGAGATTGGGGGATTGGGAGATTGAGGGGGATTATTTTATTTGGATTGTTTGCAATGTGATGAAGTCGGTGGATTGGTCGATGAGGGGGAGGCGTTGATTGGATTGGGGGGAGTAGAGGCCGAGGTTGAGGTTGTGCCCCCCCTTAATCCCCTCAGGCAGTTGAATTGCAATTGGTTGCGCAATTACGTCACCAGGTTCTAAGCCGGCGAGTGCTACATCCCAGCCGTCGAATTGGGCAATGGGTTGAGGAGCATCGGTTGGCGTGACGTGGACGAAGGTGGCAAGTGGTGGGGCGCTGGCCGGTGCTGGCATGTCGATTGCGTCGCTGCCAATTTGCCAGTAAAGCGTGGCGGTGAGTAAATCACCGGGTTGCCAATCGGTTTGGGGCATATCGTAGCCAATGAGGTGGAAGGCGTTGGCGAAGTTGGCGGTTGTGTTTTGGAGGGTTGAGGGGAAAACGGCCGTTTCCTTACTCCAAATCTCAACATTGGGGTTCCGTGTCCATTTGACAATGAGTCTTGTATCTGGTGTGGTTAGATCAGTAAGAGGGGTGTCGGAGACGGAACGGCCGTTTTTCACCACTACTCGCTCCACTGGCATATCGTCTGGATAGGCTACATGGTATAAATTGATGCTGAACCCGGCTCGTGCATCTGGCTCTAAATCGCGGAAATAAGCGAACATGTCTACATTTTGTTCTAATAGACCGAGATGCAAGCTGGTGACGCTAATTGCATACCATCCAGGTGGTGGTGAATAGGGATTGTAGGCATCGATCTCGATGCCGGTGGTGTGCCGTAAGAAGCCTGGGATTGGCCGATAATTCACACCATAAGCCTCGGGCAGCCCCGTACCAAAATATGAAAGGTAAACTTCCTCAATTCCCTTCTCGTCCATAACTTCGCGTAGTAAAATTAGGTCCTGCCCCCAATCAATATTTGAATCGACTAAAAATCGATCACCACCCGCCGGACCACCAGCCAATTCATTGAAATATGATTCCTGATTTGGAAATATCCAAACTATTGAAATGATTTGCCACATTAGCAAAGCAAAGATGACAAGCTGAACCGGCTTTGTTCCTTTCTTCCTTTGTTTCTTTGTAATAAATTTCGAAACGTGGGCGGCAATGAGAATGAGAAATGGCACAACGGGTAAAATGTGCCGGTAGCCGATGGTGATGCGTCCGGTCATGGCGAGGGCAAGGAAGAGAGTGGGGGGGATGAGGATAACGGCCACTTCGGCCGCGCTCAGTGCAGGCTTTTCCCACCCCCGACGTTTGCGAATCAATAAAAAGCCCCCTATCAAAGCCAAAATAAGCAGCGGCAGCGGCGTTTTTACTGCTAGCGCTATCGGGAAGTAATACCACCAGCCGCGTGGTGAAATCTCGCCAAGCAGGTACGATGTTTTGGGCTGCTCTTCAATCACGCGAAAAGTATCTAATGCACTGTACAAATAATGGGGTGCTGGAATCGAAATTGGCAAATTCGCATTTTCCACTGGTCCCACATCAAACCCATACACTGCCCACAGTGCCAAATATCCAACCAATCCCATTCCAATAGTAATAATAATAGGACGCGGAAGAACGCGGAAAAACGCGGAAATATTCTTTTTTTCTTCTCTTTGTCCCTTTGTCCCTTTGTCCCTTTGTATTAAATTCCCGACTAGTAATATTAACCCAATCATGGGCCAGACCATCAGCCCTGTGAATTTGGTGGCAGTGGTGAGGCCGCCGAGGATGCCTGTGAGGGTGAAGGTGAGGGGAGACGGCCGTTTCCACCACCCCCACAACGCCCACATTGTGAGCAGCATAAACAGCGTTAAACCAAGATCCGTTGTGACTAATCGTGCATTATTCAGTAAGTTCGGATCAAATGTTGCTAACAGCAGCGCAATCCATCCGGCAAGCGATCCGGCCAATTGTCGCGCCCAAAAGAACAATGCTGCTGACAGCAATGCTCCTAGCCCAATGATTGGCCATCTGGACCAGACCAGAATTCGCTGCGGATCATTGCCAGCCTGCCACAAAAACACGTCGGAAAAGATGAAGTAGTTGTTTTCTGCCCAGGAGGGATGGTCTTGGGGGAAGTTGATGTCATCCTGCCAGAGTAACGGAATTGCGCTTAGGGCGTCAATCAGCGGGGGATGGCTGGTGCTCATGCGGAAGTCGCCCGTTTTCAGGTAAGCATATCCGGCGGCAGCGTGGTACTCTTCGTCAAAAGCGGCCGTTTTTCTCACCGAACTCAGTCCCGCCTGCGCCACAAAAACCGACAATAACAAAATTAGCAAACCCCACTCCCACCAGCGCATTGGTGTTTGTGGCTCCTGTCTCAACAATGAACTTCCCATGATGCGGGATTATATGATCAGTCAGGATTTAGATGCCAGCAAAGATATTCGATAGGTAAATCGCAGATTCCCATTTCGCTGAGGGTTGATGGAAGTTAAGTAAATGAAATGGCAATGAAATTTATCAAAGATTTCGCTGATTTTGCTGATTTCGAACTGGAAAATCTGTGGAATCTGTGCAATCTTTGATTACCATTTTAAATTTTTAACCTTCATAAGCTCTTACCTACGAGGCAAAAAAAATCGGGTCTTCAGGAATTCAAGGGGAGTGGAGGCTTTAGCCGGAATGGTCTCGTGAGAACCGGCTAAAGCCTCCACTCCAAACCCCACGAAATCCTAAAGAACCAAAAAATCTTTTATGCGATTACCATAAGATTTCCGATTTTTACTTATTACATTGGAATGGAGAATGGTATAATATTTTGTGAGGTTCCAATGAAACGCAAAAATGTCCCACAAACAATTCAGGTTTTGCCGGAAACGGCCGTTAAAGAACAAGCCGCCCGGTACCAATCACTCCTGTCAAAATTGCCGCGTTTATCAGAAAGCGAAATGGATGCCGCACTGTCAGCGCGAGAAGAAAGTAAACCTGAACCTGATCTCGATCTAGAAACGATGCAAAAATTCCAGGCTCAGATTGATGAAGCAGGCAAAAAGTAAGGGCTATCGAGGTTTGCCGTCAAATAGTTCTTCGTAAAGCTCAATGCGGTTGTTGTCTAGGTCACGAATCCAGGCGTGTTTGCCGCCTTCCCACTCAATGGTTTTGTCTTCAACCTGAACGCCTTGTTTGCGTAGGTGTGCCAGCATCTGCTCTAAATTATCGACGCGGAGATTGATGGTGAAGCCACGGCCGTTTTTAACCAAAGGCTCTTTCGCTTGATTAATCGCAAAAACCGGGTTTTCACGCACAAACGAGCCTTCTAAATCACGAGTTTGAAACACTTTGTAGGAGCCACCTTCTGGATGCGTTTCCATTTCAATGCCAAGCACTTCTTGATACCAGTTGGTTAGTCTCGCTGCGTCATCGCTGTCAATAAACACGCCACCAATGCCCGCTACTTTTACCATTAGATTTACCTCCCTATCGAATTGGAGTGGAGGCTTTAGCCGGGTCACAACGTATCGTCTGACCCGGCTAAAGCCTTCACTCCTGATTGCTGTTGACTCAATTTGTAATTGTACTCACTCTGTGAATAATGAGCAGATGGAATATCATAAATTGGTGCGCGATAGAATACCGGAAATTATTAGGGAAAACGGCCGTATTTCCATCACAAAACAACTTGACGATTCAATGTATGCTACTGCCTTGCGCAAAAAGTTGGAGGAGGAAGTTGCAGAATATTTTGAATCTGGAGAGGTGTTGGAATTGGTAGATATTTTAGAGGTTATTTATGCATTAGCCGCTTTGGAAAAAGTGAACTCAACTCAACTTGAGGCGATGAGGGAGCAAAAGTACATGGAAAGGGGTGGTTTCAAGGAGCGGGTTTTTCTTTTGAAGGTGGAATGATTTTGAATGGCTACAACGGATAAGAATAAGGAACGGGTAAGATATTCTTCATCCGTTCCTTATTCTTATCCGTTGATGTCAGTTATGCAATGCGTGATTTGAAGGATTCGGTGGGGGAAAACGGCCGTTTCAGCACCAATTGATATAATTGACCAACCATTGCAAACACCATCACAATCATCACAATACCCAATACGCCTTTGATCAGCCAGGTTAAAATGTCGAGGTTGGCAATGGGACCACCAATGACGATTCGATACAGTACGTAAAACCCGAAAAGGTCAAATACCAATTCGAGCCAGCGGAAAACGGCCGTCCAGCGACCTTCACGCAGCACCAACACCTTCAGGAAAATGTCCAATGTCCAGGAAGCAACCAACCATGGCACATGAACAAAGAACTCTGCTGCCAATAGTGGCAAGAATGTTTGGTCCCCTTCATTTAAGCTGCTGAAATAACTAATCTTATCTGGGAATACGGTAAACAACACAATAAAAAATATTGACCACACAATTCCCCAAATCAGCTCACCACGTTTAATACGGCTGGGATCAGAAACTTTGGGTAATTCCATCGGGTCCCAATCTGGCGAATCCTCGGTCCCATCTGCATTGCTGCCATCTGAGAAATATTCAATAGTTGCAAAAATTGCGATGATTATTCCACCGTTAAGCAGAAGCGTCCCACCTAGATCGACCAAGAAGTTCCAAATCAGGAGAAAAATGCTTGCCTCGCTGCCAGAAATGAGCGATAGACCAAATAAAAGACCATAAAGAGACGCTAAAACTATGCTCACAATCTTGATCACAACAATAAATGTCGGATACAAGGTTGGCCCAATTAAATAGCGTTCAGGTCGATAATTGGCTGCCATCGATTCAGGTTTGCCAAATTCCCGCAGCAGCGCGGCTGCCATTTCTGTGTTGGGTTCTTTGCCGGTTTCGGCAGCCCGTTCATCCAGAGCATCATGCAGCAGTGAGCTGAGTTCAAGCTGAATATCACCTTGCATTTTGCGTGGCAGGTGCTGCCCTACTTCATACACATATCGTTCAATTAGTTCTGTCGTTTTCATTAAAATCCTCCGCTATTCGTCTAATAGCCTTCGCTATTCGTCTAATAGCCTTCGCTATTCGTCTAATAGCCTTCGCTATTCGTTGAGAGAATGCCATCCATTACACCAACCAACAATTGCCAATCTGTTTGTAAATTTGCCAGAATCGTTTCGCCTGCAGCACTGATGTGGTAATAGCGCCTGGGTCGCGCATCATCAACCACTTGCCAACTGCTCTCCAACAAACCTTTTGATTCTAATCGGCGCAGCAGTGGATAAAGTGTACCTTCGTTGATGTCCAACCCTTGCTTACTCAGCGATTGTTTGAGTGAATAACCATACTGCTCACTCTGAAGCTGATTAAGCACAGCTAACACCAAAACGCCCCGACGCAATTCCAGAGATAGGTGTTCGTATAATTCTTCTTTATTGACTTTTTTTGCCATGCGAAGCATTATACTGTATGTCGCACAGTAATGTCAAGCGAAAGTACTGTGCGTTAAATTGCGAAAAGCGTTGACGGAGGTTAATTAGAAGGGTTTAAGCAGGTGCTTTGCTGTTTGAGAGGAACCAGTTTACCTTATCGTGCAATGTTTCGTGCAGGGCGCGGAAGGATGGAGGGGAGAGCTAGAGTTAGAGCGTTTACCGCAGAGGACGCAAAGAGCGCAGAGTTTTTTCTCTGTGTCCTCTGCGTGCTCTGCGGTGAAATTTCTTAGAACTCAGCTACGATGGGGAGTATTTCTTTGCCGAAGGTTTCGATGGGGGTGATTTCGTGGGCGTTCAGGGGCATGTTGAAGATGGCGTGCTGGATGCCTAAGTCGGCCAGTTCACGGCATTTGTTTATGACATCGTCGGGAGACATGCCATCGGCGGCGAGGTGTACGCTGTCCAGGCTGGTGATCTCGATGTCGGAAAATGGCCGTTTCACATCCTCACAATGCTGCTTTAATACCTCAATTTTATGTTTCAACACATCATTGCCTGCACGGGCAAACAAATTGCATGCGTCTGCATACTTGGCAACAAAGCGCAGCGTTTTCTTTTCACCCATGCCGCCAATCATAATCGGGGGATGTGGCTTGTTTAACGGTGGCGGGCTGCAAATGGGTTCTGCCAGTTGGTAATGCTTGCCGTTAAATGGCTCAGTTTTGCCAGCCCACATCTGATGCGCAATTTGCAGCGTTTCTTCTAACCATTCAAATCGCTCTTTTAATGGCGGGAAGGGGAACCCCAGACCTGCTGCCTCTCGATCATACCAGGCAGCACCTACGCCAAAATAAGCACGTCCACTAGACAACACATCGAGATTTGTGACTTGTTTAATTAAAAATCCAGGATTTCGATAAATGATGCCGGTGACTAATGTGCCTAAACGCACTCGTTTTGTGATGGCTGCTAAGTAGGTGAGGGCGCTGTACCCTTCCAGCATGGGTTCTTCAGCCTTGCCCTGCATGGGATCAAGTTGGAAGAAGTGATCCATCACCCAAATCGAGTCGAAACCGACATCGTCGGCCGTTTTGCCGATGTCTGCAAATTTACTTGCTAATTCGGCTGCACCTCCAGGCCATGTAAATGAAGGAATCTGTAAACCGATTTTCATAGGAATCTCCTTTTAAAAATAATCATGTCTAACTTTTTCTTTCTGTCCGTGTTCTTACAGAAAACTCAAAATAAGCTTAGACAATAAAAACTTCAAACAATTATCACAAACGCCTTTCTTCACTCGTAATCGTGATCGTCATTCGTGATCGTGATCGAAAGAAAATCGATTACGATTACGAAAACGATCACGATCACGATTGTAAACTGGTTCTTCATTTAGTTTTTACACAGCGTTGTATAAAAAAACGGCCGTTTCTGCAGAAACGGCCGTTTTCTCATTCAATTCTTGTCAGTTGAAAACTAGAACAAGCCAATAACCTTCCCCGTTTCCAGGTCCAGATCAATGTCATAAAACGCAGGCCGCGTTGGCAAACCAGGCATCGTGCTCATCGTGCCCAGCAGCGGGTAGATGAACCCTGCACCAACACTAGCACGCAATTCCCGGATCGGCACAATAAAGTCTGGCCAATGTTCATCGGAAGGCGCACCCTTCAATTTCGGGTCATGGCTAATGCTCAGATGCGTTTTCGCCATACACATTGGCAGCTTGTCAAATCCCAATCGAGTATACGTGGCAATCTGCTGCTCTGCCAATTCAGAATATTCAACGCCAGCTGCGCCATAGATTTCCTTACAAATGATCTCAATCTTTTCCTTGATGCTGGTTTCCAGCGGATAGAGGAATTTAAAATCATTTGGTTTTTCACAGGCGGCGATGACAGCTTTACCCAATTCAACCGATCCCTTACCACCTTCAGCCCAATGGTTGGACATCACGGCACTTTCGGCCCCGGCTTCAATTGCCAATTTATTAACCAATTCAACTTCGTTATCGGTGTCATCTTTAAAGCGATTAACGGCAACAACCACCGGAATGCCAAATAATTTAGCATTTTCGATGTGTTTGGTCAGGTTGCTGCAACCCTTTTCCAACAGTTCTAGATTTTCTTCGGTGTACGCTGGGTCGAGTGGTTGACCAGCTTTTACGGTTGGGCCACCACCGTGCATCTTCAAGGCGCGAATCGTTGCCACCAGCACCACACAATTTGGAATCAAATTGCTGTAACGGCACTTGATGTTGAAGAATTTTTCCATGCCGATGTCGGCACCAAAACCAGATTCGGTGAGCACATACCCATCAGGACCAACCAATTTTAGCGCCAATTGGTCAGCAACAATGGAGCTGTTCCCATGAGCAATATTAGCAAATGGTCCAGCATGTACAAACGCAGGTGTGCCTTCCAATGTTTGCATCAATGTTGGCTTAATCGCTTCCTTCATCAATACAGTTAACGCGCCACCAGCGCCAATATCATCGGCGGTGACGGCATCGCCAGCGCGGCTGGTGCCAATGACCATGTTGCCCAGACGTTCGCGCATGTCGGCTAGACTGGTGGTTAAGGCCAAAATTGCCATAATTTCACTGGCAACGGTAATGTCAAACCCAGTTTCGCGAGTAATGCCCTTTTCTGCGGGTCCTTGCCCAACGGTGACTTTACGCAGGTAACGGTCGTTTGTGTCGGTGACACGACGCCAGGTTACGCTATCGGGATCGATGTCTAAACGAGCGAAACGGCTTGCTTCTTCCTCAGTTAGTTCATTGGGGTCGGTTTTGTCGATGCCTAATTTTTTGAGGCGCTTGATCATAACCGGTGAGAAGCGGCGGCTGCCATCTTTGGCAGTGGGGCAGAGACGTTTGAACAAGGCTGCATCGGATTGACGGGCTTCGTGGAAGAGGCGGGTGTCGATGGCTGCAGCCAACAGGTTGTTAGCGGCCGTTATCGCATGAATATCACCCGTCAAATGCAGGTTAAAATCTTCCATGGGGATGACTTGTGCATAACCACCACCAGCTGCACCACCTTTAATGCCAAAGGTTGGACCCTGGGATGGTTGACGAATGCAGGTAATCACTTTTTTGTTTAAAAATGCACCTAAAGCCTGACTAAGACCAACGGTGGTAGTGGTTTTCCCTTCGCCCAATGGGGTTGGGGTGATGGCTGTTACATCAATGTATTTGCCGTTTGGCTGATCGGCCAATCGATCACGTACTGATAAGTTTACTTTGGCTTTTGTGTTGCCTTGCAGTTCGATTTCTTCGGGCAGCAACCCAACTTCTTCGGCAATTTGTACAATTGGCAATGGTACAGCTGCTTGAGCAATTTCAATATCGCTCGGAACGGGTGTTAAAAGATTGTCTAACTTGTGGGGCATTGCGGAAATAACTCCTTTTTACCTTTTTATATGTTTGTAAAATATGGAAATTTATTTAGAAACAGATGGAATATTTGTTCTGCAAAGGTGCTTGGACGGCTTTGCTTGGACTGCAAATAGATAACTGTTCATTTATCTAGGTACAAGTGTCTGAGGAAATAGTGAAAAAGACAAGTGATATTTGTAACGCTCTATGTGGTGTCTTTTATCTGTTTCGATCTATGCAAATATTATCACAGATTAATGATAGGTTAAAAAGGAAAAAGATTGGGGCACGATTTTGTTTGTACTGTCGCTTTGCAACAAGTAGGGTTCGGACTTCTCTTAATTGTCGTATTTAGCATTGGGCTGGCGGCTGTGCTGACCGGAATCGGTTTAACGGTTGTTGATGCTGGCCGCTTGTTTTCAAAAATTCGGCATGGTTCAAAATTGTAAAGTTAATTTGCCACATTCTGAACCATGCCAAAAATTCCAACTCGGTTCAGTGGCCTGGCTCAAATTACACCAGTCATCAGTGCCTTGTTTATCACTATAGCCGGAATCGTGATGACTGCGCAGGTGTTGTGAAGCGTTTGAAAATAAAACAGGAGCGTGACATAAAGTTCAGTCTGATAATACCAATAGATTAAGTAAGCGTGTCAGATTCAGAAATGCCGCTGCTTGTTTGTTGGGCGCGACGGATGAGGATGGCTTGAATGGCGTGCCGATCATTTTTTATAGACCTGGCAACGCCGATATAACAAATAGCAACTGGAATCACAAGAATTTGGAACAAAGCCAGGCCGAGTGAGAAATTACCGGGTTCACCAACAGTTGGTATGAGCCATTGAAATACCCAAGCGGCGAGGGTGACGCTGATGGCGTTGCCTGTCGCTCGGGCTAAACGACTGAAGCCGACAATGGTTCCCCGGTGTTCGGGCAGGTTGAGATCGGTGAGCATGGCTGCCCAATTTGGGGGATCTGTTGCTTGTAGTGAGGTTGCAAATAATGCAACGAGAAAGGCTGCAATGACCCAACCGTTTGTAAAAAGGCTGATGGCAACTGCCCAAATGATTTGGAATAGTGTGCCGTTTTCGGGAACAGTAACGTTGTGAAAGGGGATGAAAAAGAGGGCAATGAAGAAAGGGATTGAGGCAATCAGGCTGAATCCGGCGAGAAACGGCCGTCCTCTTACCCAACGTCTCTGTAACCTATCTCCAATATCCCCAGCAGCAATTGAGAAGAAGCCGCCAAAGCTAAATATGGCTACAAATAGATTGCCAATAATGGTTGCTGTTTCCAGGTCGAACCCTTCTGCCTGCACACGCGCAATTGCCCAGCGAGGAATCCAGATCGTTGCACCATACGCCAGGGAAAAGAAAAAACTTTGTGCCAACAGCCAGCGATTTGTATGTTGTTTGAGGATTTTGGTCAAATCTGCAAACACAATTCTTGATTCATAAGTTTGTCCGGCTGCAAAAACCGGGGCCAATTCTGGTTCTGACTGACCGCGCTCTGGCTCTTTGACGAATAGAAACAGAACCGCAAATAAAAAACCGACCCCTGCAATTAACCAAAATGGCCAGTGCCAGTTAGATGCACCGAGAAAGCTGGCCATCATCGCACCGAAGGCAGCACCAAGCCCTTGCGAAACGCTCCACAAACTGAGTGCGAAACCCCGCCGATGAGCGGGTACAACATCGCTAACAACGCTAAATCCGAGTGAGGTGACAGCGCCGACGCCAACGGCCGTTACCATTTGCCACAATAAAAATTGCCAGAATTGGGTGGCGGTGGTGGTGAGAATCATGGCTGCTACCCACACCAGGGTGCCGATGAAAAGGAGTGGTTTGCGCTGGGTTTGGTCGCCGCGAAAGCCCCACAGCACAGAGGCAGAAGCCACAATAATCAAATAGAAAGAGGTAACAAAACCGAGGCTGGTTTCGTCGGCCTGTAAGTCACGGGCAATAATCGCATAAAGCGGCGGGAGAACACCCGCCGCCGCGTTATCTAACGATGCTAAAATGATAAAAACTGCAAATGTAAACCAATGACGCCTACACACGATTGCTATTGTTTATCAACGATTGCGACGTAAAAACGCAATTATGCCACCCGCAGCTAATAAAACGGCTGCAATAATTGGTAGATAACCCGTATTTGTTGATTGGGCTGGCAATTCCAAAGGTTCAGCTATTGCAATGGGTGTAGGTGGTTTTGTTGGTTGCGGAGGGGCGGTTGGGGGAACGGCCGTTTCTGTTGCGACACTTTTCGCGACTTCTACCGATGTTTCTACAATTTCTTCGACTGCTTCAGATGGAGAAGTGGGCGTTTCAGTTGGGACGGCCGTTGATTCAGTTTGCGGAACTGCTGTTGGTTCAGGAGTACTCGTCCAAACTGGCGCTATGGAGCATCCTGGCTCTATTGTAGGATCCCAGGGAACACCTGGGGTTGCTGCAACCCCATCCAATTCAGGTGCTGCCACAATAGGCAACACCGACACATTACCCTGATCGATCACAATCTCATCTGATACCCAACCAATCGTATTGTCAGCCATGATAATTTGCCACCAGTTTACATCTACGGCACGGCCGATGATGGGGCGCACTTCTAGATAGACAAGCTCACCGACGATTTCATATGCGATGCCGGGTCCCATACGTACACGTGTGGTGTTTAATGCCTGAATCGTTGGGTGCTCACCACATGCTTCAGCTGTGGGCACAAAGCCACCAACAGGCGTGGGGGCAAGCGTAACGGGAACGGCCGTATGGGTAGCTGTTGCTGGTATTGGTGTGTTTGTTGCTGTCGAACTCGTAGATCCGCCACCACCACCGCCAGGCTTTTTGGTTGAGGGGATAGGTGTGCGCGAGGGAACTGTGTAATTTTCGGTTAAACTGTAAACCGTTGCCTTTCCCCAATAAGTTCTGAATAAAATTGTGAGCACCAGGCTTAAAAACAAGGCCGATGCAAATGTACGCTTAGACATAACCCTACTTCCCTCAAAAACTAATAATTTATTAACTACCGGTATGTGATCGAAATTGTGTAGTCAGACGTTAACATCAAATCAAATGTGACACGATTGCCATTAATTGTAGCGGATGAAGGTGAATAGGCAACAATATCTACTGTACTAGGCAACTCAATTGTAACGATAACAGGTTCAGGTTTCATACCTGCTTGTTTTTGTAAAAAAAGTTGATAATTTTGGCCATCTTTGGTTTGCTGAAGAATAGTGGCAGGCAGAGTGTAGCTGTATTCAGTTGATAGAGAAGTAGCCTTTGGTACCATCATGAAATTTGCAAAGGTGTTCAATTCATCTAATTCAGGTAAAGAAATGGCTTCGCTTTGCCAATCTTGACCACTGAGCAGTGTTTCCCCAGAAACGGTTAGTTCTGTGGCGGTCGCCAAATTTGCCTGTGACGGTGCATAAACACGTAAGTAGTTCCAATAACATTGGTCTGCAATTTCTGCATATTCTGGTTTCTGGGCATATAAAGCGAAGGTATCACCTTGGTAACATGGCTCACCTGCTGCACCTTCATGATTGTGTGCATAGTTGATTTGCAATGTGCTTTGTGGCGTGCTGGAATCGGTTAGATTGACCGTGTAATTTGTTTGTCGATCTATAAAAAGATTTGCTTTATTAAATCCCATATTGGTATCGACGACCATTAAATAATCTTGCGCTGATGGATTCTCTAAACGGCCGTCCCAATTTAACTCATCTAACAGTTGTGCGACTTGGGGATCGCGTATGTAAATTTGCAGCCGTTTTGTCTGAATTGCTTCGTAGCTGTTTTGGGCAAGTTGAACTGGATTGAGTGAGCTAAAGTCTCCCTGAACAATTTGCAAAATTGCTTGGGCAAATTCACCGAAGAAAGATTTACGCTCAGTATAATTCTCATCTTCACCAATTTGCCAACTACTTCGTAAAAACTCAACCACATTTTGGGCATTGACACTGGTGTCACTTTCTTGCAGTTTGACAGGGCCAATTCCTTGCAATAATAATTGTAAAAATTGCTGATCAAAGGCAATCGCGCCATCAAGCGGTGGCAAATCTTTGCTATAGCTGTATAGGTCCATGCCGACGGTTGCAGATGTTGGGAAATCGGGCCAGAAATTTGTGTCACGAAATACAAGAAGGTCTAGCGTCATCAGTTCTTTGAGCGGTGCAGGTGGGTCGTTGAGTGGTTTGTCGAAGTTATCGACTGCATAAGCATCTTGAAAATCGAGGTTAATAATACGGCCGTTTTCCACCGCCAGCACCCCCACTCCAGATATGAACCCACCAGTTGCGCGTAGTTCGTCTTCATTTTGGGCAATCAACAAATAATGCCGAGGGCCGTCAATGCCTGCTATTTGCGGCAGCACCAGCGAAAATTTGAGGCCATCTTGCGCTAATGGCAGCCATTCATCTGCCAGCGCAAACAAAGTTTGAATTTGACTTGGCTGGTCGGCAACATTGGTGATGGCTTCACGAGCCGTCACCACCCGTGCCAATGAATTCCCTGCCTGGTTGAGATCTGGCTTTGCCGCATCTAATACAGCCACAAGTTGAGAAAGCTGTTCTTCAGAGCTGACTTGCTCATCTTGCAGAATAGCCAGACCGGGCAATAAACTACGCACGGCAAAAGCGGCCGTTTCGGTGCCAGCATCGGCCATCTCTATCAGTTCAGGTGCAGCAACTAGCGTGGGTCCCACTTTGGGAACCCAGCCTAAGTAAGGGGTGAGGGGCATGAAAACGGCCGTTTCTGCCTTTAATGTCAATACATCTTCCCGAATCCCAATCACCATTGTTTCGACTTCTGCTGGATTGATGCCTTGCAGCCCACCGGCCATCATTGTTTCGGCTTGCGTTTGATAACTGAGCAGCGATTTGGCAGCTTTCCCAATATGCCACGCTTTCAAGCCCAACCACAACAAAATAGTTAGCAGTGCCAGCAGCACAAAATAACGCCCCCACCGGCGAGAGGATACACTATTTTCTTCAGCTACAGGGGCTGCGTTTGTTTCAGAGTGCTGCATAATATATTCCTGATAGATTGATGTGATTGCTTTTAACAACAACGCACAACTTGTTCAAAGTAATCTTCCTTGAGATATTATATCAAGGAGTTGTTTGTTTGATCTGACAACTGTTGGACGACTTGACTAAAGTGGGTGGGGTGAGCGAGATGCGACAAATTGTTCTTAATTGACTATTAGCTGTTTCAAATGCAACCAAATCATCCCGTTCCAATGCATCTAAATGGGGATAATCTCGTTTAAGCTGCTGCCGATACCAATCAAATGCGAAGAAGTCACTGTCTACCAACACGAGATCAGTTCTAATCGTTTCTATTTTTTGAAAGTACCACAATGTAAAAATCGTTGTATCACCAGGTGTGATTACAATTGCCTGTGCAGGCAATGTGTTGACGGTTTCAAAAACCCGGCTTCGTAAATCACTTTGTTGTAGATTTAGCGAACTGAAGTTTAACAAAAGTAGGCCAAGAGGCAATAGGAGAGCGACTTTTTCTAAGGATCGGAAAACAGGATATAAAAATAGTGCTGCAAGTAAAATGGCGGGAAGCATGAAAATAATCGCATCTTCTGGACGGTAGGTGACAGCATAGATGATGATGATAACGGCCGTTATTCCCCCACCTACCACCAACCGAATGTGCCGCTCCCGTTTTACAAACTGATACCCACCCACGATTACCAGCGGCAGCCCCAATAGAGTAAATTGGTTAAGCAATGTCCATCCCCAATCAAGCAAGCGGCTGCCCAACATGTCCATTGTCAGACCAAATGCATATCCTCTGTATGCCTGCCCACTGACCAACCACCACCAACCCGCAATGGTGTCTGCATTGCCCCAAATTACTGGGCTACCGCTGCGAGCAAGAAGAAAGATGAGCAAATAGGGGGTTAACCCGAGCAAGAACCCTGTCATCAATCGTTTCCATTGAGGTTTTAGGACAAGCGAAAAAACCAGGGGCGCAAAAAATATCGATGTCGGATGGGTCGTGAGGCTGAGACCAAACAAAAGGCCGATCAGGAAAGACGGCCGTTTCCCCACCAACGCCCATACCAACGCTGCCAGTACCGCCAGATTTAGCCCGTACACCTCTGCAATCGTTGCCTGACTCCACACCAACGGTGCAAACGCAAACGTCAGCCCAGCAGCGATAGCAGGACACAGATGAACACAGATTTTCACAGATTCCGATCCGTGTTTATCTGTGTTTATTTGTGTTCCATTCTCTTGAAGTGATACGGCCGTTCCCGTCACAAACCCGCTTGCAATGGCCATGCAAACTGCTGAAAACAGGTTAAACCGGTAAGCAATCGTGCCCATGGGCAGCACGCTAAACAGCTTACCCAGCACAACATAGGTTGGATAACCGGGTGGATGTGGCACACCCCAGGTGTATGCCGCCGTAATCAGTTCGCCACCATCCCCGCCAAAGTTTTCCCACGTTAAATCAGGGGCCAGCGTCAACACATAAACGAGGAGGGCGATAGCGCTGGTTACAATAACAACAGCATTGGTTAACCGGCGGGTGGTCATGGTGTGGGTGTGGGATGTGTTTTGATGTTGGATAACGGCCGAATCACACCCCAAAAGTAGCCAAATCCCAGTGCCAGCGCCCGCACAAACAAGGGTGTCGGAGAAGCCATTGCCAGCAGCTTGTCCTTCGACCATGCCTTGCTAATAAATGGAACGGTGGTTAGGAAAAACGTAATTAAACTGATAGTAGCCAACACGAATACTGAAGGAAACAGCATGCCCAACGCGCCAGTCGCAAGCATCAATGCCACCAAAAGCATTTGCACTTTTAAAATTTGTGGTGTGTGTGAATCTTTGATGGCGCGTTCAGGAAAACGACGAATGATTTGCGCCTTCCAATAGCCGATCCAGAATTTTTTACGACCGTATTTCAAGAGCGTGTCGCTGTGCTGATGATACACAGTCGCGTCAGGCTGAAAAACCATCAAATGATTGTTTGCCGCCAAACGAAAAGACAGCTCCTGATCTTCAACATAATGAATGCGCTCATCAAAGCCGCCGATGTCTAGCAGCGCCTGTCGCCGGTAAGCTGCCGAGTACGTATCAATAAAATCA
>QQUD01000612.1 GCA_008501785.1 Chloroflexota bacterium | reverse complement strand
AGTATTCTGTAACTTAGTAACCCTACACTTGTCATACCTGCGAAAGCAGGTATCCATCTTCGTAATCAGAGTAGATTCCTGCCTCCGCAGGAATGACAGAACAGATAATTGCTTTCGTTAAAGTGCGTTCAGTTACCGGTAGTCGGTAGCCAGTTTGTTTTCCAGCTACCGATTACCATTTACTAATTACCGTTTACTAATTACTCACCACTCAAACTGCCCACCGGCAAATCGCCACAGCGATCCACCATTTCTTCTGGCAGTAAGCAAGGTACGTCCGGTCGGTTCGTTGCGACCAAATCGAAGAATTTGAACTCTGGATCGTCAAGGTTCGTAAGCGTCACGATGTACATATCTTGCATCGCTACGTGATCTTCAGGCCGGATGAAAATGGTTCCCTTAGGACCTTCAAACTCAATGCCTTCCATAGCCGGAATGAGCGCGTCAGCGCTGGCATCGCCGCTGGAAGCTTTCACCGCTTCTACCACCAACAGTGCCGCATTCATGCCATCAGCGTCAAACAGGTCGGGGAAGGTTGCGTAATCTGCCTGTACCTGTTCGATCAGCCAATCATTAATGGCATTATCCGGTGCTGTGTAATGATAGAGGATGCCGCTGGTGCTGCCAATCGCATTGCCGAAGAAAGCAGGCATAACCACATTGTCTACAAAACCGGCTGCCATTTCCATCTCATCAAAGACGCCCAATTCTGTAGCCGACTGCATCATGGGGATGAAGCCGCCGCCAGCCCAAGTGACTACGAAAGCCTCTGCGCCTGAATCAAGGACTTGCTCCATGTACGGCGTGAACTCGGTTGTGTCAGCCGGGGCAAAGATGTCATCAGTCACAAACTCACCGCCGAAGAGGGAGCAGGCATCACGGAAGGCCGCCGCGCCGCCATAACCGAAGGAATAATCCGGCGCAATCTGAACGAAAGTGTCATATTGCGTTGTCAGATATTCGCAGATGTTGACGGCATCCTGGTAGTTGTTGCGGCTTGTGCGGAACGAATTTTCGTTGAAGTTAACGCCGGTGAGGTCATTGGCTGCTGCCGGAGCCGCGATGTGGATCACGTTGTTCTCACGCGCCAACTCTTGCAAGGTGGCCGTAGCGCCAGAGCTTACCGTCCCGACGATGATGTCTACGCCAACTTCTTCGATGAGTTCCCGACCAACGGTGGCTGTGTTTTCAGGATTGCTCTGATCGTCACGCACGAAGATTTGGAATTCACATTCATCAACCATGTAGCTGGTGTAGTCGCCATTATCGACGCCTTCTGCACCGGTAGCGTATTCCATGCCCAGAGGGAACGCACGCAGGATGTGTGCACCGTAGATGGCGAGTGCGCCGGTTTCATCGGTGATGAGACCTACTTTGACTGGTTCTTCGCAGGTTAAAACGGCCGTTTCGTCACCAGCCGGTGCTTCGGTCTGCGAGATGTCAGTCAAACTGCCAACGGGCAAATCGCCGCAGCGGTCAGTCATGCCTTCCGGCAGTAAGCAGGGCACGTTGGGCCGGTTGGTTTCCACCAGTTCAAAGTATTTGAATTCCGGATCGTCAACGTTTAACAATGTCACAATGTACATATCCTGAATGGCGACATGATCTTCAGCGCGAATATTGATGGTTCCTTTAGGGCCTTCAAATTCGATACCTTCCATTGCGCCACGTAGGGATGCTGCACTCGCATCACCGCCAGTTTTCTGCAAAGCTTCCGTCAGCAAAATGGCCGCATTCATGGCATCAGCATCAAACAGATCGGGGAAGGTTGAGTATCTAGCTTGAACTTGTTCGATTAGCCAATCGTTGATGGCATTGTCTGGGGCGGTGTAATGGTAAAGAATACCGCTCGTGCTGCCAATGGCATTGCCGAAGAAGGCGGGCAAGACGACGTTATCAACAAAACCAGAGGCCATTGCCATTTCGTCGAAGACGCCTAACTCGGTGGCTGCTTGCATCATGGGTACAAAACCACCACCAGCCCAGGTCACAACAAACGCTTCAGCGCCTGAGTTAAGAATTTCTTCCATGTAAGGCGTAAATTCTGTTGTGTCAGCCGGTGCGTAGATGTCATCAGCTACAAATTCACCGCCGAAGAGCGTACAAGCATCACGGAACGCGGTCGCGCCACCATAGCCAAAAGAGTAATCCGGCGCGATTTGAACAAAGGTGTCGTACGCTTCGGTCATGTATTCACAGATGTTGACGGCGTCCTGGTAGTTGTTACGGCTGGTACGGAAGGAGTTTTCGTTGAAGTTGATGCCGGTCAGGTCATTGGCGGCGGCGGGGGCAGCGATGTGGATGATATCGTTTTCACGGGCTAACTCTTGCAGTGTAGCCGTTGCCCCAGAGCTAACGGTACCGACAATCACGTCTACGCCAACTTCTTCGATAAGTTCACGGCCGACGGTGGCGGTCGTTTCTGGGTTGCTCTGGTCATCACGGACATAGACCTGAACCTCGCAGCTATCGAGCATGTAGCTGGTATAGTCGCCGTTGTCAACGCCTTCTGCGCCAGTGGCAAATTCCATTCCCAAGGGGAAGGCGCGCAAAACGTGCGCCCCGTAGATGGCTAATGCGCCCGTTTCATCAGTGATGAGGCCAACTTTGACGGGTTCATCACAGCTTACGCCGTCCATTGCTGCTGGCTCTTCAGCAGGTTCATCAACTGGTTCTTCGGCTGGCTCATCAGCAGGCTCATCTGCCGGTTCGGATACGGGTTCGTCGGCGGGTTCATCCGCCGGTGCATCGCTGCCACCACAAGCTGCAAACATCATCGCAAAGATGATGAACAGGGATAATAAGATTAGCAAATTACGACGTTTCATTTGTTCCTCCAATATTTTAGTAAATTTCCAAAAAGCTTCTTATTTCCGTTTAAAGGTTTATTTTGAATGCGCTACCTCCTTTGAATCCTATTGATTTTGAATTATCTATTCCAGATCGCTGACCCACACCAATGATTCGCCAGAACAGACTGTTGTTCCGGCAGATGTTGTGCAGGTTGTGCGTAAATTGACTAAATCTTTTTCGGGGCGCAGGCGTGTGATTTCGACGGTGGCTGTTATTGTTTCGCCAACATGTGCTATTGTTGGAAATTGAAGCTGCTGCTTCAACCAATTCGTGCCGCGCCCCGGTAGTTTTGTGCCTAATAAATCGGAAAACATGCCTGCAAGGAGTGGTCCGGGAACGCTGGCACTGAGCGAAGGCGAAACGGTCCTCTCACCAAACCCCAACGCAACATCACCTGTCAGTGCCCGATAAGCCGCCACGTCTTCAACCGTAAAAATGCGCGTTGCGCTTGCCTGTTGACCGATGACTAAACCTCTCATGCCTGTTTCCTTGTTTGTAATTTAGATAAAAATTCCTGAAATCCGGTCAGCCCTTCGCCGTTGACCATTTCGTCCACAAAATGGCTTAACTCAGCCTCCAGGCGAGCAGCTAACTCATCTCGATGCCAGTTCAAAAGCCGCTTTGTGTGCCGAATGCTGCCTTGTTTTTTGGCAGCGATATTGTTTGCAATCGTTAATGCTTCATCACGAATTTGTGCGCCGGGTACGATACGATTAACCAGGCCCCAAGTAACGGCCGTTTCCGCATCAATCGCCTCATTCAAATACAAAACCTCTGCCGCTCGTCGTGGCCCAATCAACAAAGGCAGCAATCCCGCCCAACCACCATCTGGACTCGGCCCAACCACGCTGTAAAATGGCGTAAAGTTGGCCTCAGGTGCTGCCAAAACAATGTCCGATCCCAAAACAAAGCCTAATGAGCCGCCAGTGACGATGCCATGAACGGCCGTTATCACCGGCACTCGCAAATCAATCAACGCCAAAATCACCTGATTCAGCAGCCCCACAATCTCCCGCGCATATGCTTCAATGTTATCGGCATGGTTCACAAATCCTTTGGCGTCGCCGCCGGTTGAGAAAGAACGGCCGTTTGCCTGCAAAACTACAGCGCGAACATCAGGAGAGGTGGAAACGGCCGTAATCGCCGCCAAAATATCCCGTAAAAAATCAGGAACCAGGCTGTTGTGCCGCTCCGGTCGGTTCAACGTCATCACCGCCACCGAATTAACCCAATCCAACCAAACCCAATCTGCGTTCATCTGTGTTAACCTGTCTCCCATTTCAAAACCCTTTCACC
>QQUD01000651.1 GCA_008501785.1 Chloroflexota bacterium | reverse complement strand
GGCACCAAAGTTGGCACGGTTGGCGACATTGCCATTGGTGAAGAAGCCAATATCACAGGTTTTGCACTTGCACGTGTTTTTGTAGAGGGTCCAGTTGAAGAAAGCGGCTTTGTGCCCCGTCATGCTTTGTTCGATACCGGCAGTATTGATGGCACAATGACAATTGACCTGACAAAGGCTGAAAATCCGGTTCCCCCAAAGGAAGCCAGCGTCATACTCAGTAGTGACGAAGAACAATAAATCGTTCTATCCACAGATTTAGAACGAAATATTTTGGTTTGGGGCAGTTAACGCTTCTCCAAACTTTAACCCATTATTTGGCATTGAGCCGCAAAACGAAAGGAGCTAAAAAAATGAGTAATAACGGCACCGTAAACTTCATGCTTAATGATGAGCAGAAGGAAATGCAGCGTTTGGCACGAGAATTTGCTCGTAATGAAATGCTACCTGTTGCAGAAAAGTACGATCACTCCCACGAATACCCCTGGCCTGTCATCCGCAAAGCCCAAGAAATGGGCCTCACCACCCTCAACGTACCTGAAGAGTATGGCGGACTTGGGCTGAGCTTGCTGGAAGAATGCATCGTCACAGAAGAGTTGGCCTACGCTTGCAGCGGTATGAGCACGGCAATGGGCGTGAATGGTTTGGCTATCTTGCCTGTTCTTGTAGCTGGCAATGAGGATCAAAAGCAAGAATATTGTGGACGTTTAGTTGATGGCAACATGGCTGCTTACTGCCTGACCGAACCAGAGGCAGGTTCCGATGTGGCTGGCATTAAAACAACAGCACGATTGGAAGGTGATCATTACATTCTCAATGGCTCCAAAACCTTTATCACCGGAGCAACGGTTGCCAACTTCTACACTGTGTTTGCCTATACCGACAAAGAGCAGCGACATCGTGGTATGAGTTGCTTTATTGTTGATCGTGATTGGGAAGGTGTGAGTACCGGTCAGCCGTTTAACAAAATGGGACAGCACGCTTCTGATACAGCCGAAGTCATATTTGAAAATGTAAAGGTTCCTGTTTCCCATCGATTGGGAAATGAAGGGGACGGCTTTTTGATTGCCATGAAAGTGTTTGATCGCAGCCGTCCGCCTACATCTGCTGGGGCTGTTGGGATTGCCCAACGTGCGCTCGAAGAATCAATCAAGTATGCGAAAGAGCGCATTATTAGAGGCAAGCCCATCTGGAAATACCAGGTCATTGGACATATGGTGGCTGATATGGCAATGGAAGTTGAAGCGGCACGCCTGCTGGTTTGGAAAAGCGCCTGGGCGCATGATGCGGGTGAAAGCAATATTCTGCATTCTGCATTTGGGAAAGCGTATGCCGCTGATAAAGCGATGCAGATTACAACGAATGCCGTTCAGGTGTTTGGTGGCTATGGCTATATGTCAGAATATCCGGTTGAAAAGCTGATGCGTGATGCCAAGATTTACCAAATTTATGAAGGCACTAGCCAAATTCAACGAGAAATTGTGGTGCGAGAGCTATTCCGTAAATAGTTTGTCTGTGACCCTATTTCAAAGCTATTTTAGCCTGAAACAGAAGTGGGACCTTTGTACTAGCATCATTGTCCCATTTACCGAAAACCGTAAATCCATATAATTTAAAGCACGCAAGGACACACAACTTTTTCTCCTTTTTTGAGGCTCAGGACCCCCTCCCCTGAGCCTCTCCTCTTTTTAAGGGGCATCGTGCAATTTCCCTTTGATCAAGCAGCTTAATTTTCCTGGAAACCTGTTAAGGATAAGATGGGTGGAGTTTGGGAAACGGCCGTTTTCGTCCCGTTATCCTCATAATTCACCCACTTCAAAACCCTGTGATATAATTTCGCGGTTTGATACTTTAATAGACTGGACATCCAGCAAGAGAGAAATACATGCAGACAACAGCAACTGAGACAACGAAACCAACACCAACACAAAAAAAAGAACGAACGCCAAAAGAATTCATCGGGCTTGTGCTTCGCGGCATGGCAATGGGTGCATCAGATATTGTACCCGGCGTTTCAGGCGGCACAATGGCCTTCATTTTAGGTATCTACGAAGAACTAATCGACTCGATTCGGGCAGTTGGCCAACCAGAACTGATTCAGGCTGCTCTCAAATTTAAAATCAAAGATATTTTTCGCATTTTAAACTGGCAATTCCTGATTGCCGTTGCTGTTGGCATCTTCATTTCAATTTTGACTATGTCCCGAGGGTTAGAATGGCTGCTCATCAATCAACCCATTTACTTGTGGAGCTTCTTCTTCGGGCTGGTACTCGCTTCAATCTTCACCGTTAGCAAACGTATTCCAAAATGGACACCTTCACTTTATGGTGTGATGTTGCTTGGCGCTGTTGGCGCATTTTTCCTGGTTGGCGCAGTGCCATTGCAAACACCAAATGCATGGTGGTTCTTGTTCCTCAGCGGCGCACTTGCCATCTGTGCCATGATTTTACCCGGTATATCTGGTGCATTTATCCTGGTTTTGTTAGGTAAATACCAATTTGTATTATCAGCACTGAACAATCGCGATATTGTCAGTATTATGTTAATTGGGCTGGGCGCTGTTATTGGCCTTGTTACCTTTGCCCAAATCATTGGATTTTTCTTCAAACGCTATCATAATGGCACAGTTGCTGTCTTGATTGGCTTGATGGTTGGCAGCTTGCGTAAAATTTGGCCTTGGAAAGAGGACGTTGGTTGGTTAGAAGAGGCGGGTGAGTTCGTTTTAGATAGTGAAGGGCATCGTGTTGTGACAGAACAGGTGATTCGTTTGCCAGAGTTTGGCACGAGTGCTGGTTTAACTGAATTTGGCATTGCGCTTTTGTTAGCACTTGTTGGATTTGGGGCCATTTTGTTATTAGACCGACTAGCGGGCGACAAGGGAGAATAAGGAATCGGACATGAGTGAGAAAAAAATCGGTAGAAACGAACCCTGTTACTGTGGCAGTGGCAAAAAATACAAGCAATGCCATCTGAAAATTGACCAAGAAGCTGAAAAAGAAAAGCGTTCTTTTACACAAGCAATTCAATTTATACGACGCGATATGCTCAAGTTTGGTCGAGATGAGCGGTTTGCTGAAGATTTTGCAAAAGCGTTGCCCCACTATTGGAACGGTTTGTATGATTTAGAAAACGCCGAAGAGATGAGCCAGCCAGAAGCGCTGCGCTTTTTTGACTGGTTTGTTTTTGATTATATGCCAGAAAATGGGTCACGTTTGATTAATGTTTATGTCGAAGAAAAGCGCGAGTCGTTATCGATACACCAACAGCAAGTAATCGACCAATGGCATGATGTTGGACCCTCTGCTGCCTATGAATTGATTGCGTATGAAGGGCAAACATTGCAACTGCGCGATTTTATGACTGGTGAAGAGTTTGAAGTTTATGAACCGGGGGGGCGCGGTATTGTAGAAATCGGTGAGGTGATTTTGACACGGCTGGCTCCCGTGCAAGATCGATTGGAGTTCAGTACGTCTGCAGCGTATCTGCCTGCTGCTGAAATCACTGATTTGAAGGAAAAGTTGGAAGCAGCAAAAACGGCCGATTCTGAAACCCACCCCGATGCGACGCACGACGAGTTTATGCGCCGTCACAATGTGCTCATGGTGCACCATGCACTCGAAGAAGCTCAAAAGCAAGGGCGTCCCCCAGTAGCTCGACTCGACCCCGACAGGGAAGATAAAAAGACACAAAAACTTGTGCGTGGCATGAAGCGATTAAGACGATAAAAAAAAGGCCTCCTACTAAATTGGAGGCCTTTTTATTTCTCTTGTTGATGATTTTCAGGGATTTAAGAGAATTTTTTAAACGCAGATTGAGAAGATTGGGGCGCAGATTAAAAAGATTTTTTGTGGGGCTTGTAGTTGGCTCGGCGTTTGTATTCGAGGGAGAGGGTACCAAAGTTTAGTAGAAGACCTAATTCAAAGTTAGTTGCTTTTAAGTAATTGATGATTTGGGCATCCTGAATGTTTGTGAGCTTTTTTATTGCTTTTATTTCTACGATGATCGATTCAAAACAAACGAAATCGGCCCGATCACATCATAAGTTCTCGGATCACGCCGATTCATAAACAATCCCTCCCTAATCTATGAAATCTGCGTCCTAAATCTTCGAAATCTGCGTTAAATATCTCTATAGATTTTTTTAACGGCCAAAATGCATGGGCATGATGATGTGTACAAAGTCGTTGTCGCCTACGGGTTTGAGCACACCTGGTTCCATGGCGCTGGTGGTTTCTAGGGCAACTTGGGGGGTGTCAATGACGTTTAAAACGTCTGTCATGTAACGCACGTTGAAGGCGATTTCAATGGGTTCACCCTCGACATTGACATCAATTTGCGCTTCGTTGTCGCCTGTTTCGGTGCTGGTGGCAGCAACAAGCGCAGAGCCTGGCATTAAATCATCGCCTGGTTCAATGCGGACACGGGCGGTGTGGCTCGATTCACGAGCGAAGATTTCGGCCGTTTTGCACGCTTTGCGGAAATCGGCCGTGCCCATGATGGTACGCGTGTTGCAGCCTTTGGGGATGATGGGGGTGTAGTCGGGGAAGTTGCCATCAATTAGTTGGGAAACAAGAACGATGTTTTCCATATCAAAAATGATTTGATTGCGACCTTCAGGGAGCGAAACGTAGACAGCATCGCTATCATCGCTGGCAATACGGGCCAATTCTTGCAAAGCACGCGCCGGGATGATGACATCAAATGATTTTTCTACATAACCAGGAATATGCGCCGAGCGCATAGAGAGGCGGAATCCATCGGTGGCCACCATTAGCATTTTACTGCCTTCAAATGTGGTGGAGACGCCGGTTAAGGTGGGACGTGTATCGTCTGTGGCAGCGGCAAGAGCCACTTGGTTAATCATTTGTTTGAAGATGTCGGTTTCGATACGAATACGATTGTTTTGGTCTGGCTCGGGAATGAGCGGGAATTCTTGTGCATCAATCCCTTTAATGTTTGCTTCGGTGCGCGCACAGGCAACGTGCATGGTTTGATTGGGTACGTTTAGTTCCAAATCAACACGTTCTTGGGGTAAGGTGCTGACCAAATCGCTAAATGTGCGATGAGGAATGGTAATGGAGCCTTCTTCTTCAACTTTGGCACCAATCCAACAGGTGACGACGATTTCTAAATTGGTGGCTGAGAGCTTTAAACGGCCGTTATCCGTTGCCAGCAGCACATTTGCCAAAACAGGTAAAGTAGAACGTGTACTCACTGCGCGACCAACGATGCTCAACCCTTTGGCCAAGTTCTCTTGCAAACAAGAAATTTTCATGCCGATTCTCCCATAAAGTTTTGTTGTAATAACCCGCATTCCCTCTGTAAAAATAGTATACAAGAAGGATGGGTAAGTGGCAACCTTATTTTCCTGCAATATTTTGAATAGAGAATGGCACAATCTTGAATCACGAATGCAACGAATGAACAAATGACACGAATGAAGAATTGGATTGATTCGTGTTATTCGTCCATTCGTGTTATTTATGATTTGTTTTGTCAACGAAGTGGCAATTTGTGAGATACATCAACATTGAGTTGGACGTTTTCCACCGTCCAATAGGCCCACGGTTTGCCATCTTCGGTCCAGATGATGTTGCTCTCACTGGGGATTAAGACACCATTAAACCGTTCCCACTTTTCTGGAACGCCGCGCCATTCGGTTTTTTCGGTGCTAATTCCTTTATAGCGCATGCCAACAAACTCGATTAACATGCCGGTCTCTGGATCAAAGTTGAGCAGCAGACTGTCTTCCCCATCCTCAAAAGGCACATACACTCGTGCTTGCGTATCGCTGATAGCTTCCCACCGCACACGCGGGTCGGTGATAAAAATAGATGGTGTCCAAAACCCTTCGGCCCAGACTGCCAGGTTTGCCGCTTGATTAAGCGTTTCACTTCCTGAGTCAATTTGCCCAAACATTTCAGCAGAAGCGGTTCCCTGTGCAAATGTTTCATATCCACCACCAAGCGGAATGCCAAACCAGTTGATTTGAATGTCACGATGGTAGTCGTAACCGGCATTGAAATAGGATGTGTAACGTCCAGACATGCGCAGCCCGTTCATGAAGACTCGGGGGCGGCCTTGGATAACGGCCGTTTCCACCACCGGCACATCACCTTGAAACACAATTTGAAAGTGACGATACACGGGCGCTGGCAAATCTGTCGGCAGCGGCACAGTCCCCAAATCACGAGATGGAGAATTGATGGGCGCAAATGCACGAGGTTTTACCTGTAAACCTAACCAGCCAAGTCCCAACAAAGCAAACAAACCACCAATCACACTAACCACAATTTTCACTAACATAGTCATCTCAAAAACTCCCCTATCAAACCATTCCCAGCCACGCGCTCAGACGTGGAGCAATCAGCAACAATACAATCACAACGGCGCTGATAATTGTGCCGCGAAATGCAACTTCCCAATCCAAAGCGGTGATCACAATGGAAAGCGCCGATGTACTCAATAAAACGGGCATCGCCCATGATTGGTTTGTGACCAATCCAATCGCACCAACAATAAACCCAACCGCCGCAATCAACCAAATTGAGCTGAACAACCGCATACCGGTTGCACCGAGATTGAAACGGCCGTTTACCAACACAGTTTTATACGGCAGTTCCGCAATCTCACCCAACGGCCAATAAGCAACCAACCCCATCAAATGAATCAACCCGTGAATGACAGCGACACCAACAAAAGCGTATAAGAATATTTTGGACATAATTGTTCTCCGGAAAAGGGGTACGGTGCAGGGGAGGAAGGGAACACGAACCACTTTTTCCTTGCAACTTGCAACTTGCCCCACATTTTTTAAACCTGCTTCAAGAATACAATTTTGCATTCTTGCCCAGATCAGGCAGGGGATTGGTTATTTTTAAGTCATTTGATTGGGATATTACCTGGTCAGGTGGCTAATATGATGTAAACGCCAATTAGTAGTTGATTTCAATACGGATACGGAAAAATACAAATAGCAAAATTATCCGTATTTTTCCGTATCCGTATCAAGATGGAACCTACATAACCATCTGCTTATTCAGTAAACTCTTCCTGCAAAATACTATACACACGCATATCTTCAAACTGCTCCCATTTGCGCATGTGTTGGCGCAAGGTGCCTTCATAGGTCATGCCGATTTTTTGCATGACGCGACCTGACGCTGGATTGCTGGCAAAGTGCTCAGCATAGATGCGATTCGATTGCAATTGGTGAAATCCATATGCGAGCAATGCGCGAGCCGCTTCACTGCAATATCCGTTTCCCCAATAAGGCACACCAACCCAATAACCCAGTTCTGCACGTTGATGCAGTTCCTTGATGCTCAACCCAATTGCACCAAGCAATTCACCTGTCGGCCGCAGAGTAATTGCATAAGTCACACTATTCCCTGATTCAAACGCGGGCTGATGGGAGCGAATCCATGCTTCTGCCATGCCATTTTCGTATGGGTATGGAATGTTAAATGTGCCTTCAGCAACGGCGCGATCACCGGCCAATTTTTGTACGCGGGGAGCATCAGTAAGCAAAAATGACCGTAACAACAACCGCTCTGTCAAAAGGTCAGACTGTATCTTAATCTCTGTCATATTTCTCCTTAAAATTAAGGGTCAACAGGAAATCAAGGGGTTGAAATCACTTGTAGGGGCGGACCCTTGTGGTCGCCCTCGACTGGGCGGGTACAAGACCCGCCCCTACAATGAGCAATTCCCCGCGAAATCCCAAAGAGCCAAAATTAAACACGGATTGAACGGATCACACAGATTTCTTCTATCCGTCACATCCATATCATCCGAGTCCCATAACTCTTCTATTACTGAACGGCCGTTTCCAACAAACCCTCCAAAGCAACCCCATCATCCATCGCCAACGCCTTCCACCCCGGCATCAGCCTGTCCAGTAAAACAGCTTGTGCCATGCCCGTGTAATAAAAACGGCCGTCTCCCTCATCCCCCGCCATACGTGCAATTTGATCAATCTCACGATCCCATCGCGTTTCAAAACCACCATAAGCATTAAAATCAGGCAGGTCGGCAATGGCCGGAACAGGTTGATAGTCCGAGTTGGCTGTGGCCTGACGCCAAATTTCAAGCTCCACATACCGTGCCAATCCTTCAACCCACTCTCGGTGCTGCTCATACTGCACCAATTCAGCATCGAGATCGGCATTGCTGCGACGGAGGGTACGCTGCGTCAAAAATTGCTGCGCCAAATCGGCCACTTCATCATCCGTTTCGGTGCGTAACGCCTGCTGCAACAGGTCCAGTTCAGTTTGCCATGCTGCCTGCAAATTGGCGTCCTGCCAGGGATATTGGGATTGGTGTGTGGAAACGGCCGTTTCCGCCACCACCAACTTCCCTTCCGCAGCCGCACCCTGAAACGCATGAAATGACTCATGGGCAAACAACGAAATATACCTATCGCTGCCGCCAATAAACAGCGGCCTAATCAACCTGTATGGGAAAATTGCAGCTAAAAACGACGGCAAATCTGATTGCAACTGCTCAACAAAATATATTTCCATCCATTCACGCGTTTGGAAACTGCCCACCCATATTGAACCAACTTGTACAGTAAAGGCTTGCGGCGTTTCACCTGATTCGGGCAGCGGTTGACGAAAATACGGTTGCCCCATAAACGTATCATCATCCACCAACGTCCACGCCTCACCGCGCAGTTCATGACCAGGAACCGTCAACCAACCCACCGCAGGCTCTGGCACGCCAACCAAAAAAGCGTATGCCTCGTTGTACAAAAGCGCGGCATCATCCACTTCAGTCCATCCAGGCCAGACGGCATCCCCAACCGTTTGGCGCAGATGAAAATATTCTGCTAATCGCGCCTTGTCTGCCTCACTCAACCGATCAATCACACTCGATTGTGCTGGCAGCTTTTGATTTAACAAAAAACTCAAACCTGTTAGACCCAGACAAACAACCAACAAGCCACCAATTCCCCAAACAATCCATCGCAAGACTCTTTTTCTTCTAATCATTTAATACACACTTTGGGCGTGTGCCAAAGCTGCTGCATGACAACAGCCCATACGACAACGACGCCAATACCACCTATCCAGACAAAGGTGGGAACCATACTCAAAAAGGATTTTAACACGACAAAAATTACATGGATCATTTTCTCAATTTCTCGCTTTTATTTTAGGTGCGACGCACTTCAGAAGTGCGATGCACCTTATCTATCATTAATTTGCCAAGGGTTTCTCGGACGCGATTGGGGGGATCACTTTTGCTAATAAAGTGATTTATGCCCATGTTGTGCGCTGCTTTTCGGGCTTCGGGACGGCTGCTCATGGCCACGATGGGGGGAAACGGCCGTTTCCCCTCCACCAAATCCGCTACCAAATCCGTTGTCAATCCCGGCAATTCCCAATCCAACAATAAAACATCAGCGCCAGCCAACTCGATCACCATCATCAAAGAAGCTGCATCACATACCTCACCCACCACTTGAAACCGATTGTCTTGTTCCAGGAGCAGTTTTAAAGCTGACCGAACGGCCGTTTCATCATCCGCCACCACAATTCGCATCATATCCACACCATAAAACAAAAACTCACCAACCACATCATGCAGCTAGTGAGTTAAAAACCTGGTCAGGTGGGCAGGAAGACAGAGACAGAGACAGGGATAGGAGAGATCTTTTCTGCCTCTGTCTCTGTCTCTATCTCTGTCTCTGTCTCTTAATCCAAAAGATTTTCTTTAAGGGCAAGCGCGACAGCTTCCGTACGGCCGTTTACCTGCAATTTCGACAAAATGCTGCTTACATGAAACTTGACTGTTGAGCGGCTGACAACGAGTGATTCGGCAATCTTTGGATTGCTCATGCCTTGCACCATCAAATTTAGCACATCCAATTCACGGGCTGTCAAATCATATTCAATTTGGGGTGGTTGGGTAGCCACATGAATCAAGGCCGCTGTTGCTTCTGGGGCCAGCGTGGGACGGCCTACATCAGCTGCACGAATCGCATCGGCCAACGCATCAGCCGACACATTTTTCAACAAATAGCTGAGTGCGCCTGCTTTTAATGCTTTTTGCACCAGTTCCTCTTCCCGAAAACTGGTGAGCGCAATCACTTGCACGCTCGGAAATTGGCTGCGAATCGCTTGCGTTGTTTCGGCACCATCCATTCCAGGCATCATCAAATCCATCAACACTACATCTGGTCGCTGTTCTGCACAAAGCTGAATGGCTTCTTCGCCGCCGCCCGCTTCCGCAACGAGTTCTAAGTCATCAAAAATCATCAAAAAAGCAGATAAACCGCTGCGAACCACTTTATGATCATCCACGATCATTACACGAATTGGATTTGTCATGTTTCACTTTTTATAGGGCAAATTACGTAAATTGTCGTTCCGCCCCCCACATTTGTTTTAATCGTCAACGTTGCGCCAATTTTTTCGGCGCGTTCTTGCATAATTCCCAGCCCCATCGAATTGTTCCCTACTTCTTGCAGAACAAACCCACGGCCATCATCCTCAACAGAAAATTTAACGAATTCTGTGTCAAATTGAACGTCAATTTTGATGTGTTCAGCCTGGGCATGCTTGACAATGTTGTTCAGCGATTCTTGGGCAATGCGATAGAGTGCGACTTGTATGTCGGGGGGTAACGGCCGTTCCACACCCCCAACCGCCAACTCAATCGGAATCCGCGACCGTCCCACTACCGCATCCGTCAACTGGCGCAGCAGTTCACTCAAACTGCTCTCCGTCAGCGTTGCCGGACGCAGTTCCAGCAGCAAAGAACGCATCTCTGCCAGCGCACCACGCGTCAGCTCTTTCAACTCATCTAACCGTGCCACCCCTTGCTCTGGATTCTTTTCCCAAATGCGTGGCAGTACATCTGCAATCAAACTCGCCGAAAATAGCGTTTGCGTCACCGCATCATGCAGGTCCCGCGCCAATCGGTTACGCTCTTGCGTAATCGCTGCCGCTTCTGCCTGCTCTGTCAGCCGTGCATGGTCAACAGCACTACCAAGCTGCGCACCCACCGAATCAAACAACACTAACTGCTGCGACGTAAACTGCTGGTTAGGATGTCCCACAATGCCTAAAACACCAAACGTTCGCCCGCGCGCCTGCACAGGCACAATAGCCATCGGCTCATCTGCAACACCAGGTGCAGAATGGGGTGCAAAATAAAGCGATTTTCCTTGCTTAATCACGTGCTGACCAATCGGCATTAAGTGATTCCATTCTGCTTCTGAAACAAACCGAGAGGGATACACCTTGCGAAAAACCATATTCTCATGGTGGTCGTCAAAAATGACCACACCGATACGCTCTGATTCAACCAGTCTTAAAAGGCGATTGACCGCTGCATCCAACGTCTCTTCCAAATGCAGCGAGCTGCTTGCTGCTTCAGTCACATCTAACAGCGTTTGCAATTCGCGTTGTCGCATTTGCTCGGCTTCATGCAGGCGGGCATTTTCTATCGCCAATGCGGCTTGCTCGGCCAACGTTTTTGCACCATTTACATCATCCGTTGCAATGGTCCGTTTGTGTGGAAAATAAAAAGCCATCTCCCCAATGACAACATCGCGCACGATCAGCGGCACAGCCAGATAGCTTTTATAATGCGCGAGCAGTGCCTCAAACCTGTTTTGATTCTCAAATTCAAGGACTGCATGTGTCAGGTTAGGCAAGACAATTGGCGCTCGCTTGGATGCGGCAGCAGATTGTGATGCACCAAGAGACACAACCGCGATATCACGAAGTGCCGGGGCCAATAGATGTTCAGCTTCCAAAATAGAAAGGTGCTTATCATGATCAAAACGGCGGATAGAAACGGCCGTTTCCCCTCCCATCATCTCACTTGCCCGCACAACAATAAAATTCAATACATCCGGTAGCGACTGCCCCGAATTCAATACGCGCAAAACAGCAAACAAACAATTATCAACCTTTGCTTGTTTCAATGGTTCCATCATGCCAAAAATTATAGTGTGTTCCTCGTGTCAGGCAAAGGGCGAATGGCCCTAATGACCATAATCGCTTGCCCTTTGCCTGATACGGCTTCCCCAAGGTTCGCCCTTTGCCTAGCACGACACACTCAAATTTTATTGACCAAAACCCTAATCGCCTTTACTATTAAACTATCAACAAACGATAACTTTACTCAAAGAAATCTCAACTGTATATTTACGAATCACAAGGGGAAATCTCCCTTATATTCGATTCGAAAGGAGACCTCATGGTTATTGTGGCATCACAAGCAATGGGAAATGTATCTGTATCCATTCTCAAACTTATTGGCGATTTGAATGATGAAGAACCTTTAACTTCGCAATCACAAACAATTATCAATGGAGGGACTCGTCACATATTGCTAGATTTGAGTGAAGTGCCGTTTATTAGCAGTGCTGGATTGCGGGCGATTCATTCTGTTTACACGCTGCTGAGTCCACCTGAATCGCCAGAAGAACAAAAAGCTCGGCGTATGGGAATTGCAGCGGGCACATATACATCTTCGCATCTCAAGCTGCTTAATCCGACCAAACATGGCTTAAAAGCTCTGCAAGTCTCTGGCTACGACATGTTTCTAGCAATTTACAATGATCAAACAGAGGCTTTGGCGTCATTCTAATGGATCAGGCAGAAGTAAAAAAATTTACGGCCGTTTCTCAAAACGACCTACCAGCCATTCGACAGTTTGTCGAGCAAACGGCCGTTTCCCTTGATGGTACACCCGATGCAATTTCCGAATTAATCGTATCTACCAACGAGGCTATCACCAATATTCTCAATCACGGCTACAATCATAAAGCAGGGGATATTGAAATAATGGTTGCACGTCAAAACAACCATTTGATCATTCGACTACGAGACCATGCCCATCCCTTCGACCCCACCTCGGTTCCCAAACCCGACATCACCCTGCCACTCGAAGCACGTACACCGGGCGGTCTCGGTGTGCATATGATTCGCGAATTTACCGATGACCTTACTTATCGCACCACCAATGATGGCGAAAACGAATTAATCATGATTAAATATGATGCAATCATAAAATAATTTTTTTGAGTAGGCACATGAAAATAGAAGTAGAAACCATTCAAGCCCCCGTCACCATTTCCGTGATTTCTCTCATTGGAGAACTCGACGCCTCAAATTATTTAACCCTCGTCGAAAAAGCTGCCGACCTTTACCAACTTGGCACACGTAACTTATTAATTGACCTGAGTCAAGTCCCCTTCATGGCCAGTTCTGGTCTTGTCGCCTTTCATCGCGTGGCTCTGATCATGCGCGAGGAATCGCCAGCAGAGTCAGAAGATCAGTGGAACCCAATGCGTGCCATTGCTCACGAAGTCCAAAGCGAAAGCGGACAGGATCGACACTGCAAATTGTTAAATCCCCAATCACGCGTTGCCCAAACTCTACAAGTCACCGGGTTTGACAAAATTTTAGCCATCTATTTTGATCGGGAAGAAGCTTTAGCCTCATTCAGCTAAAGGTTAAAAGCTGATGGTCTATAGTTTTTAGCCACCAATCTCATGGATCCATTCAGTTTATTTAAAAACACCACAGACTTCCTCTTGTTTGAGCCAGATCAGGTCATTTTTCATGAAGGCCAGATTGGCGATGAAATGTTTTTAATATTAGAAGGGGAGTTGCAAATTTCTGTGGAGGGCCATCCTTTAGATTTGTTGTCGGCTGGAAATATTGTGGGTGAAATGGCACTGATCGATGAAGGGGCAAGGAGTGCTACAGGAACGGCCGTTTCCCATTGCAAACTCCTCCCCATCAACCGCACCCGCTTTGCCAAACTGGTCAAACAGCACCCAGAGTTTGCGCTGCATGTCATGAGTATCATGTCTAACCGGCTGCGCCGCCTCATAGAAGTCGAAGCCAAACGTCAACGGCTCGAAGAAGAGATGAAAATTGGCCGTGACATCCAGCTGAGCCTGCTGCCCAAACAGGTTCCAACGGCACCAGGATGGGCGTTTGCGGCATACTATCAAGCAGCGCGTCAAGTGGGAGGCGACCTTTACGACTTCATCCAATCACCGCACGATCCATACCGACTCAATTTGGTGATTGCCGACGTCACCGGCAAAGGGGTCCCGGCCGCCTTGTTTATGGCGTCAGTTCGTTCTGTCATTCGTGCCATCTCGCTCAATGACCGCCCTCCGGCCGATACGCTGCACCGCACCAATCGCTTCATTGTCCAGGATGTCGGCTCGCTGCTTTTCACCAGTGCATTTTATGCATCTTTACAAACCGATACTGGACAACTTTCTTATGCAAATGCGGGGCATGAATGGCCGCTTTGGTGGCGACAGCAAACACAAACCGTGACGCAATTAAAAGTTCCCGGCATGTTGCTGGGCGCTTTTGATGAAATTCACCCCATGCAGCAAGAAGTAACCGTTGCGCCTGATGATGTGCTTGTTTTTTTCACCGATGGCGTCACCGAAGCACACAATGCTGAAAAGGCGATGTTTGACGATGAACGGCTGCAACAAACGCTGGCCAAAATTGCTCACTTGAGCGCAAGTGACATTGTAGATGGGATAGTAACGGCCGTTTCCAATTTCACCGCCAACACACCCCAATCCGACGACCTAACACTCATCGTCGTCAAACGAACCAAATAATTAGGATAATTCCTTACAGTTTTTAAAACACCATTCGCTAAACTAACCACATGGCAACCAAAACAATCCGAATCACCCATTTACCTAGCCAGCAAATTATTGCCGAAGGCCCACTAGGCTGGGGCTTCTATACGTATGGATGGACTTTCATTGGGGCGATGCCCAAAAAGCTCATAATTTAGGCTGGTTGTATTGGTTGCCAGATCCACTATTTCCCTTCATCTGGTTTCGCGTCGCCGTCCCTCAATTTCATGGCGAGTTACTGATTGAAACGGTTGCAGCCCAACCAGTCGTGTAACTGTTTGTTAAGTCTGCTAGACAACTGTAAAAGGAATCAAGTACAATCCCACCAACTCACAATACAAAAATCAAATGGTTGATTCCGGAGAACAATAAATGGAAGACTTAACCGGCAGGCAGTTCGGCCCCTATCAGGTAGTTGCCCCTCTTGGCGAAGGCGGCATGGCGGCCGTATACAAAGCGTACCAACCCAGCGTCGATAGATACGTGGCGCTAAAGGTGCTGCCACAGCACTTTGCTAAAGACCCCGAATTTGTAGAGCGGTTCAAGCGCGAAGCACGCGTCATTGCTAAATTGCAGCATCCTCACATCTTGCCGGTCCACGATTTTGGCGAATCGGATGGCTACACGTACATGGCAATGCGCTTCATTCGCGGGGGTGAGTTAAGTGATTGGATCGAACAAAACCAACCGCTGTCTCTTCCACAAATTCGGCGCATTATTTCACAAATTGGCGATGCACTCGATTATGCACACGGCCAAGGTGTAATGCACCGTGATGTAAAACCAAGTAACGTTCTCATTGACGAACGAGGAAACTGTTTGCTTACAGATTTTGGGCTGGCCCGCATGGTGGAAACAAGTGTCAAGCTTACGCGCACCGGCGGCATTTTAGGCACACCTGCTTACATGTCACCAGAGCAAGGTATGGGGCAAGGCATTGACCACCGCAGCGACATTTATGCGCTGGGGGTCATTTTGTATGAAATGATCACAGGTCGTCCACCCTATCAAGCAGAAACGCCGATGGCGATAATGATTAAACACATTCAGTCGCCTTTGCCCCCGCCCAGCAAGTACAATCCTGATTTACCAGAAGATGTGGAACGCGTCATTTTAAAAGCATTGGCCAAGGAAAAAGAGGATCGGTATGCAACGGCTGGCGACTTGGTCCAGGCTTTGGAACAAGCAACCGCACATCCAACCATTTCTACGGGAGCGGAACGACCAACGGTGGCTGCGATTCGTCCACCACAGACGCAAGAAGTAGAAACGGCCGTTCCCCCTACACCCATCCCGCAACCCGCACCCGCACCAGAACAGGAAACAGAAACGGCCGTTCCCACCCCAACCCCAACCCCAACCCCAGCACCACCGCGCAAACGCCGCACCTGGCTCTATGCCGTGATCGGCACCATTGTTGTTGCCATCATTGGCATCGCGCTACTCAGCTTGTTTGATGGCTCAGACGATCCCGAAAATATCGAGCCATTTACCGGAGAGATTCCGCCC